>DATKVX010000034.1 GCA_035529855.1 bacterium | reverse complement strand
CAACTTGCCGCTCGTCTGGGTCGAGCGCTTCGTCGAGGACGCCCGCAACATACTAAGCCTGCCCCATCCGCTCGTCGACGTCACACGCGTTACGGAGCTCGTATACGTCCACGCCCATTGCCGCGTCCGCCCCGCCTTCGTCTACTGGCTGCTCGGCGGCCTGGACCGCGTACTCGGCGGCAATACATACGCCCTCGCTCTCGCGTTTATGGTAATCGCCGCCGCCAGCATCCCGGTACTATATTACGGCGCGCGAGCCATAACCGACAAGGGCCGAAGTTCCTGGGCCGCGGCCCTGCTGGCCACCGCGCCGATATTATTAATATTCGGCTCGGAACCCGACGGCCTTAATTGCTTGCTGGCGACGGCTATTATGACTTTCGGCCTCCGGGCGGCCACGACGAAGAGGCCCTGGCCCTGGGCGGCGGCGGCGGGCGTCGTTTTGGCGGTGGCGCTGACGACGTCGTACGTACTGGCGGCGCTGATACCCATCCTGGGCGCGTTCGCGCTGGCCGCGGCGATTAGGGGTCGCGGGTGGCTCCGCTCGCTCGGGTGGTGGGTCGCGGCGGCCGCGGTCGCCTTGGCGGCGCTCGCCGCCTTCCAACTCGTGAGCGGCTACGACCACGTCGCCGTCTTCAAGCGGTGCTTCGCCGAAGCCCAAAGAATACACGCCGCCGGCGACGACGTAGTTAAAATTATCGGAAGGACCCTCGGCCTACCCGGCTTCGAACCGCCGGGCGCCGGGCACCGGGAGTACGGCGTTTACGTATTCGCCAACTTGTTCACGCTGGCGGCCTCGATGGGCGTCCCCACCGCGGTGCTATACGCGCGGGGATTATTCCGAGCCGTCGCCGATAAGGAGGTGCGGCGGTCCTTTTACGGAACCGTAACCCTCTGTTTCGCGGCGGCGTTCCTGGCGTTCAACTTCTCGGGGCTCGTGTTGGGCGAGATGGAGAGGGTGGGCGCGTTCCTCGTCCCGATGTTCGTCGTACCCGCGGCGGCGGAGCTTATGCGGCTCAGCCGCGAGCGGGGCACGGCCGCTCGAGCGCCGGCGATAATCTTGGCCTTGAACGTAACCCAGGCCCTCTTGTATAATCTATTATTCTGGAGCAAGTTTTAGAAACACGTTTCTAAGCGCGGCGACTTCGTAGATATGTCTAAAATTAGCCGTTTCGGCGTTTCGCTGGCGGAAGAGCTCCTGCGCGAGTTCGACCGTTTGATAGGCCGCAAGGGATACGCCTCCCGCTCGGAGGCCATCCGCGACCTTATCCGGGACTACCTGGCGGAGGAGGCGTGGAAGGCGGGGCGAGGCCCGGCGGTCGGGACCGTCACGCTGGTTTACGACCATCACGTCCCCGACCTCCAGGAGAAACTCACCGACGTCCAGCACAAACACGCCGGCGTCGTCGTCTCCACCCTTCACGTCCACCTCGAGCGGCGCCGCTGCCTCGAAGTCCTCGTCGTCCGCGGAAAAGCAAACGAGATCCGGGCCCTGGCGGGCCGACTCATCGGCGCCCGCGGCGTCAAGCACGGCAAGCTCACCCTCGTGGCCGCCGGTAAAGAATTACCTTGACGGGCGCCGGTTATTTTTTTGCGGTTTAGTAGCACGATATTGAAATATGTGTTATCCTTAATAAGCGATGCACATACCGGACGGTTTCCTGGACGCGAAGACGTTCGTCGCGCTCGACGTCGTCGGCGCCGGCTTCGTCGCCGTTGCCGCCGCGCGCGTCCGCCGCGTATTGAACGAACGCGCGGTGCCGCTGATGGCGGTGCTCGCGGCCTTCATCTTCGCCGCGCAGATGCTCAACTTCCCCGTCGCCGGCGGGACGTCGGGCCACTTCTGCGGCGGCGCATTGGCCGCGGTCTTGCTGGGGCCCTGGGCCGGCGTGCTGGTAATGACGCTGGTGCTCGTCATCCAGGCGCTGGCGTTCGGCGACGGCGGCATCCTGGCGCTCGGCGCCAACGTGTTTAATATGGCCGTCGTCGCGCCGTTCGTGGGCTACGGCCTGTACCGCCTGATACGGCGCGTGTGGCGAACCGAGGCCGGCCGGTTCGCCGGGTCCTTCGCGGGGGCCTGGCTCGCCGTAGTGGCGGCGGCGACGGCGTGCGCGTTGGAACTCGCCGTATCGGGAACGACGCCGCTGGCCGTCGTCCTCCCGGCGATGGTCGGCGTACACGCGGTAATAGGCCTCGGCGAGGGCGTAATCACCGCCGCCGCGTTGGCCGCGGTCCGAGTCAGTAGGCCGGACCTGCTGGAGCTCGCCCGGGGAGGCGGGGCGCAGTGAAGACGTTTACGTGGGTGGCCCTGGCCGTCGCCTTGCTACTGGGCGTCGCCGTCGCGCCGTTCGCCTCGAGCCGGCTCGACGGCCTGGAGCGCGTGGCCGAAGACAATGGTTTCCCGGGCCGGGGCGAAGGCGAACCCCTCGTCTCGTCGCCGGTTCCGGACTACGCTTTCCCCGGCGTCGGGAGCGAAGGTTGGGCGACCGCGGCGGCGGGAGCGGTCGGCACGCTCCTGACGTTCGCCGTCGCGTTCGGCCTGGCGGCGGCGCTGCGCAGGCGCCGCGATAAATGAGACACGATTTCTTGGATAAATACAGCGACCGCGGCGGCCCGCTCCATCGGCTCGAGCCCCGGGTAAAAATCGTCGCCGTGGCCGCGGTCCTCCTCGGCATGAATCTATTACGGACGCCGCCGGCGTGGCTCGGCGGCGCCGCCGCGGGCCTGGTCGTCGCCGCGGTCGTATTCTCGCGCCTCCCCTTCTTCTACGTCTTCCGCCGGGCGGCCGTCGTTCTCCCCTTCGCCCTTATAATAGGGATATTCCTCCCCTTCACGACGGAAGGCCGGGCCCTGTGGCAATGGCCCCTATACGGCCGCGCCGCGGTAATTACCGACGCCGGCCTACGGCTATACGCGACGGTAATCCTCAAGGCCTACCTCTCGCTGGCGTACGTCGTTCTCCTTCTCGCGACGACGCCGTTTCAATCGCTATTGAAGGGGCTGGCCTGGTTCCGCGTTCCGGTATTTTTCTTATCGTTGCTCTCGTTCACCTACCGCTACATATTCATACTGGTGGAAGAAATCGAGCACCTGCAGCGGGCGTGGGCGTCGCGGTACTTCGGCCGGCGCAGGCTCGCGCAGTTCCGTACGCTCGGGCCCGCGGTGGCCGCCCTCTTCGTCCGCAGCTACGAGCGCGCCGAACGCGTCTGGGCCGCGATGCTGAGCCGCGGGTATGATTTAAACAAGATATGACCATCGCCGTAAAAATCCGGAACCTCAAATACGCCTACCCCGACGGGACCGCGGCCCTGGCCGGCGTGGATTTAACGGTCGAGGAGGGCGCGACGGTCGGCGTCATCGGCGCCAACGGCGCCGGCAAGTCGACGCTGATGTTGCACCTCAACGGCATATTGAACGGCGGCGCTGCGGTGGAGATATTCGGGGAACGGATAACGCGGGGCAACGTCAAACAGATACGCCGCCGCGTCGGCCTCGTCTTCCAGGACCCGGACGACATGCTCTTCATGCCCCGCCTCGGCGACGACGTCGCCTTCGGCCCGCGGAACCTGGGGTTGCCCGAGGACGAAGTGGCCGCGCGCGTACGGGAGGCGCTGGCCGCTACGGGTCTGGAAGGTTACGAGAAACGGTCGCCCCATCATATGTCGCTGGGGGAGCGGCGGCGCGCGTCGTTGGCTGCGGCGCTGGCGTTGCGGCCCGAGGTACTGGCGCTCGACGAGCCGACGGCGAACCTCGACGGCCGCGGCCGCCGCGAACTGGCCGAACTGCTGGCCTCGCTCGGCGGCACCAAAATAATCGCGAGCCACGACCTGGCGTTCGTAAAAAAGTTATGCGCCGGGGTCGCGGTCCTCGCCGCGGGAAAGGTAGTTGGGGCCGGGCCGACGCGCGCAATCTTAAGGGACGAGGCGCTATTAAAGGAATACGGCCTCTTATAGACGGTTTGCAGTGAAACCGCGAGCCGGTAGGACCGATGAGGCCGGTATTAAATCCCCCCGAACGGCCTTGACGCGGCCGCGAGTTATAGTTACTATATTATTCGAAATAAATAATTGAGCCGTAACCGTCCAGCCGTTGAAAGGAGGCGCCCCCATGCGAAGACTTGCGGTTACCTTTACCTGTATTCTGGCCGCCGCCCCGGCCTTCGCGGTCCAAGTTATCGTGGGCGGGACCCAAAGTATCGAGGGGTTTCCATTTTACGGGTGTTGAGACTACAGCGCCGTGAGGACCCAGGACCTGGTTCTTCAAAGCGACGCCGTGCCCGCCGGTTCGATCACGAAGGTGGAATGGCACGCGAACGGTAGTATAGTCGGGGGGACATATAAAGATTTCCGAGTAAAATTATGCCACACGAACCTCAACGCGCTTACGAATACCTTCCAAACTAATTACGGCGGCAACACGCCCCTGCGCGTGTTCTATCGGAGCTCGCACTACGTCAAACCCCCGGCGGAATCGTGGTTCGGCTGGGCCTTCGACGCGCCCTTCGCGTACAACGGTACCGATAACTTTATAATAGAAGTCTGGTGGGAGGAGGACGAGGGCGAGGCCGCGGCCCCCACGTACATCACCAAAATCATGTCGCGCGGCCTCTACTCCTCTATCCGGTACGGCCAACCCCAACACGGCTACCCGAACCAGGGCGAGTTAATGAACTACCTCCACCACATGCGCATAACGCTCGAGGGCATCGGCGTCGCGCCAACCTCTCTCGGCCGCGTCAAAACGTTGTACCGGTAGCACGCTTCCCCAATGCAAAACAAAAAAGCCGGCCCGCAGGCCGGCTTAATTTTTCGTCGGCCTTTACCGGGCAAAATTATTACTACGACAAAACGGGACGCAAAGACTAATATATATGACTAAAACGGTACCCTAGGCATAAAAACGACGGTTTTTCGTAGCGTTGCCCTAAATCTTTGAATATCAACTGGTTTCGGTCGAAAACCTATTACGTGTCGCCAAATTAGCGCATATATGTTCTTGCTTCGTAACGGCGAATATGTTAAAATACCCGCTAATCCACTTAAAAACTTAACACGTTTATGGCGAACGAATCGAAGATCGTTTACCGCCTCGTCGTCGCGGTCCTGTTTTTGCTGACCGCGGCGCTCGTTCTAATCCCCAACCGATACTGGGTCGCGGCCTCGAAGAAACTCGTGCCCCCCGAGAAGCTGGCCGAGTCTACGCGCCCGGACCCCTGGGGTTAAACCCTCCCAAAATTATGCCTACGTACGAATACGAATGTCCCAAGTGCGGCTGCAAGTCCGAGAAGTTCGAATCGATTACCGCCGAACACCGGGCCAAGTGCCCGGAATGCGGCGCCCGCTGCCACCGCCTCATAAGCGCCGGCGCCGGCGTCATCTACAAAGGCTCCGGCTTTTATACTACCGACCACCGAAGCGAATCCTACAAAAAGGCGGCGGAAAAGGACCGCGAGGCCGCGAGCGCCGGCGGCGGTAAAAAAAATTCGACCAAGGACAAAGATTAAGCCTTTACGGCTAACGGGTGGTGCAGACATGGCGCGTGCAAAAAATTGGAAGAGGTTACTCGCGTTCACGCTGGCGGCTTTCGCGACGGTAGCCGCGGGCAAAATCGCCACCGGGACCGAGGAAGGCCGGTCGCCCGACGCGGTCGTGGCCGCCGTCGGGGGCGAGAAAATTACCGAGGGCGACCTCGACGAGATGCTCGAGCTGATGGACCCGCTGGAGCGGCGCACCTACGATAACCCCGAAGGCCGCAAGATGCTCCTGGACATCTGGATCAAGAATAAAATACTCGTCGCGGAGGCCGAGCGCGTTAAACTCCATAAGGACCCGGGCGTCAAACGCGATATCGAGGACGCACGCATCCGCATCCTGGCGTCGACGTATTTCCAACGCTATATCGCCGAAACCCTCGGCGTCCCGGACGAAGAGGTCACGCGCTACTACGAGGCGCACAAAAGCGAATTCCTCGAGCCTTCCCGCGTACAGCTGCGCCATATCTTAGTGGATAGCACCGCGGAGGCCGAAGCGGTCCTCGCGCGGTTGGCGGCCGGCGAAGACTTCGGCGCGGTAGCGGCCGAAGTATCGAAGGATGAGTATACGGCGCACCAGGGCGGCCTTATCGGCGAAGTCAAGGAAGACCTCACGCCGTTCCAGGTGGGCAACTGCGAAAACTTCCGCGAGGTCGTCTTCGGCCTGGAACCCGGAAAACCCTCCGCCGTGACGCCCAGCGATCGCGGCTACCATATCTTCCTGGTGGACGAACGCACCGAAGAGACGTATACGCCGCTGGACCAGGTAAAGTACCGCATACGGGACCGGATACTCCTGCCGGAAAGCGACGCCCGCGATTACTTCAACGCTCACCGCGACGAATACGTCATCGAGGAGGGCGTCCTCGCCCGCCAGATCGTCGTGAAGACGGCGGCGGAGGCGCGCGAGATGCTTCGGCGGGCGCGCGCGGGCGAAGACTTCGAGTCGCTGGTCAAGTTGTACTCCACCGACTCGGCGACGATGAACAACGGCGGCCTGCTCGGCTGGGTCCGCCCCGGCGGCTACATTCAGGGAATAGGGCAAAACGAGGAAATAGAGAAGGTCCTCTTCGCCGCGGCCGAGAACGACGTCGTCGGCCCGTTCGAGCTGGACGACGGCTTCCACGTATTCAAGGTTGACCGGCGCCGCGACTTCCGCCAGATGGAATTCGACGAAGTGCGAGACCGCATATTCTCGAAGCTCCTCGACGACCGGCGTCGCGAATACTTCGACCAGGCCTTCGCCGACTTGGAAAGAGAATACAAGGTGGAACGCTTCGATTGGGCCCGGACGTACGACGATATGAGCCCGGACGAACTTATGGCCGAAGCGGAGGGGGCGGCGACCCCCATCGTCGCGATTCAGGGATACGAGAAATTCGTCGAGCGCTTTCCCGACCGCGACGGCGCCGACAAGGCGTTGTTCATGGCCGGCTTCCTATACTCCGAAGAGTTGAACGACTACCCCATCGCCAAAGATAAATTCCGGGCTTTACTGTCCTCGCACCCCGACTCCGAATACGCGTCGTCGGCGCGCTGGATGATAGAACACATGGGCGAAGAGAACTTGACGTGGCCGGCCGGTTTACCGGGGCCCGAGGGCGGCGAAGAGGACGCGAGAGAAACGCCGGAGCCGGAAGAGGCCGCGCCGCCCGCCGGCGAAAGCCGGGAATAGTCGCTCGTCCCCAGGTTAACCCGCATAAGAGGTAGAGGTTACCACGCTATGGAATCGGACGAACAAAATATGATCGAGAAAGTTTTCGAGAATTCCCCCAACGACTTCGCGACGGTCCTCGCCATCGCGAGCAGGGCCCGCCAAATACTCGAAGAATACCCGAAATACGAGGAAAAACTCGAGGACGAGAAAGCTACGATGATCGCCCTGGAAGAATTCGTCGCGGGACGTTTCACGTTCGAGGCCGACTTCCGTAAAAACCCGAACGACGAAGATTAAAACCGGCAACGCGATCACTTGGCCGGGCGGTCGACTACACGCCGCCCGGCTTTATGTTATTATTAACCGTTGGCGCACGAAAAATTTATCGACGTTCACTTCACGCGTCCTCCCTTCGGGCCCCTCACCTACCGCCTGGAGGGAGACGACGCGCCGCTCCCCGGAACCCGCGTCGAAGTCGAATTGGGTAATAAACCGGCGGTGGGCCTCGCAGGCCGGTCTCCAACCCGCCCCGCCCCCCACGTAAAAATCAAAACCGTCACGAGGGTAATAGATTACGAGCCTATTTTCCCGCCTTTCCTGTGGGAATTGCTCGCGTACGTCTCGCGCCGCTACGCGGCCTCCGTCGGCGAGACGGCCGCGGTCGCGCTGCCGGTCCCGCTCGACTTGAAGCGCGACGACGTGCTCGTATTGACGGCCGAGTTCGCCGCCGCCCCCGAGCTGAGCCGGTTCAGCGAAGAGGAGCGCGAGCTGGCCGCCGACGTGTGGGGCGCCGGGTGGCTCGGCGCCAAAGCCGTAGGCCGGGGCGACGTCGTGCGGCTCCTCCGCGAAAAAAACGTCCTCGCCGTCGAACCGTACGCTACCCGGCCCCCCTTGGACGACCTTCTGGTCTATGCCGCGGCAACAGACGACAAGAAGCTCGGCAAACTCGGCGCGGCCGTCGTCGCCGCCGCGGCGAGCGGGCCCGTGCCGGCGGCCCGCTTTTGGGCGAACGCCAAAGAACGGAACGCTCTCCGCCGCCTTCTGCGCGCGCGCCGGGCGGTGCTAGGGCTGGCCTCGAAATCGCCGCCCGGGCAACCGCCCGACGCCGGCGCCGTTATTATAACCGGCGGGGACGGCGGCTTGCGGCTGGAGGAAGCGCTCGCCGTAACGCGCGACGTAGGCGCGAGCTCGGTCCTCGTCCTCGTCCCGGAAATGTACCGCGTACCCGCGGCCCGACGAAAGTGCGAGGATATCCGGGGAGAACCCTTCGCCTCCTATTACTCGGAGATGTCGGCCGCGGCGAGATGGGAAGTCTTCCGGCGGTGCCGGCGCGGGACCGTCACCCGCGTCGTCGGCACGCGTTCCGCGCTCTTCCTGCCGCTGCCGCGCGACGCCGCCGTAATCGTAACCGACGAAGCCGATAACGCGTACAAGCAATGGGAGCGAGCACCGTACTACAACGCTCGCGACGTAAGCACGACCCGGGCCGCAGACGCATCCCTCGTGATGACCGCCGGCGCGCCCGCCCTCGAGACGTACGCCCGCGTGCTATCGGGCGAGGTCCGCCGGCGGCGGCTGCCGGCCGAGGCCCGAGAGGCCGAATTAACGCTGGTCGATATGTCGGAAGTAGTGGCGAACGAAGGGCCCGTCATCCTCTCGAGGGTTTTGGCCCACGGTATACAAGATGCGCTCGCGGCCGGCGAACGCGCGTTGGTAGTCGTCAATCGGCGGGGCTACGTCCCGCATATATATTGCGGCGCGTGCGGTAGGTCGCTGGCTTGCGACCGGTGCGACGTCGCGTTCACGTACCACAAGGACGAAGAAGTCCTGCGGTGCCACTATTGCATGCGGCGGGAGCCGCTCCCCCGCCGCTGCCCGTACTGCGGCAAGGAGAAGCTCGCCGGCGTGGGCTTCGGGACCGAGAAGCTGGCCGCGGAAATCCGGCTGCTCCTGCCCGACGCGCGCGTGGCCCGCGTCGACTCGGACGCGCTGAGGACGCCCGCCCGGGTGCGGCCGTTCTGGGAAGCCTTCGCCGCCGGCGGGTACGACGTCGTCGCGGGAACGCAGATGGCGCTCCGGGCCCTAGACTACGCGGACCTCACGTTCGCCGCCCTCGCCAACGCCGATACCGCTATGAACCTGCCCGATTTCCGCGCCTCCGAGCGGACGTACCGCACCATAAGGCGGATGTTGGAGCCCTCGGCCGCGAGCCGCCGCGTCGTAATCCAGACCTTCCACCCAGACCATTACGCCGTCGCGGCCGCCGCGGCCGACGACTACGACGCGTTCGCCGAACGCGAGCTCGCTTTCCGGCGCCGCCTCGAGCTCCCGCCGTATACCCACCTCGTCAACGTCGTCGTGGTCGAACGCAAGGATGCCGGCGGGGCGAAGGCGGACGAGACCGCCGCGCGGCTTCGGGGGATATTCGGGCCCGGGGCGACGGTCCTGGGCCCGGTGCCGGCGCCGGTGGCCCGGGCGAGAGGCGAACGCCGCCTCCAAATATTGGTTAAAGGAGAGTTGGGGGAAATAGAAAGCGCGGCCGGGGAACTCGCCGCGCTCGTCCGACGCAAGGGCCCGACGACCGTCAAGGTCGACGTCGACCCCTACGAGCTGTTCTAAAACCTTTTAGAGGAGTACCGTTTTGATCCGCCCGAGGGAAGTGGGCATCACCGGCGCGCCGCTGAACGTTACGCGCAAGCGGTCCGTCTTGGTCGAGAGCTGGCCTTCGGTCGCGCTATACTCCTTATGTATGAGGAGGCGGCTCGAGGCGGCAACGTACCCCCAGACCTCGACCTTCGTCGTGAGCGTCGGGTTGCGCCAGCGGACCTCGACGATTAAATTGTCGCGGTTGTTGTAGGCGAACGGCATCGTGCACGCTACGCCGAACCACTCATCCTTTCTGGCGTTGATCGTGAAAGGGTTCAACGTCGCGACCAGCGTCGGCGTGTTGCCGCCGTAATTAGCGTTGAAGTTCGTCGTCAGCGCGGCCAGCGGCGTATGGCAGAGCTTCATCTCGAATTCGTAAAAATAGCCCGCGGCATACGTACCGTACGATTCGTATTCGACGCGCGTGACGGGGCCGGCGAAGTTCAATTCACTTTTGAGGACCAATACCTGGACCCGGTACTGCGGCCCTCAAGACCCGCAAAACGGGATGTTTAAATTGAACTCCTTCTTGCCGACGACTACCTCGCCGCCGAACGCCGCGCCGGATAACGCGACGGCCACGGCCAGCGCCAAAACTTTTTTCATGGTTCGGCCTCCTTTATATTTTACGCCAACGATATTATTATACGAATAATCCCCGGCCCGTAAAAGGGAAAACGCGAAGCTACAAGCCTGATGTCCGGCCCGAAAAGGGGAGGCACCAGCTAATGAAACGCGCGGTACCGGCCTTCGTAATTCTACTATTAGCCGTCGGCGTAACGCCCGCCCAGCTCACGGCGTCGCGGGGCGAAATTACCGTCTTCGCGGAGGGCTTCCGGAGCGAGGCCGGCGAAGCCCGCGTCGCCCTGTTCGACGCGAGCGACGGTTTTCCGGAGGAAGCCGCGAAAGCGCGCGAGGTCGCCCGCGTAGAAATCCGGGACTATGAAGCTCGAGCCGACTTCACGGACCTCCCGTACGGCACTTACGCCGTCGCGGTCCTCCACGACGAAAACGCGAACGGCGTATTGGACCGTAACTTCTTCAAGGTCCCGACGGAGGGGTACGGCGCCTCGAACGACCCCGGCGGAACGACGGAACGCGTGAGCTACGACGACGCCAAATTCGCTCTATTCCAAAAATTCCTCGTAATCCGCATCCACATGCGTTATTAATCCGGCGTAGGCGCCAAGAAGAGTTCGCGGCAGCGACTTCGCGGGCGTGAGGTCGGCGGGCGCGGGCGGCGGCTCGAGCCCCTCGGCACCCCCCGCTTCTTCCCAAAGGCCGTACTTCGCAAAAACTCCGTCGAGGTTCTTGCGGCGTTCGCCGGCGTCCAAGGCCGTCACGGCGCAGAGGCTCCGTTCGCACCGCGCGCACATCGCCAACCTGGTGTCGTCCAGCGTTTCGTACCCGTCCGCGAACCTCATTACGCACGGGGGTTGGCGGCAGTGGAGCAGGCCGAAGGTGTGGCCCGTCTCGTGCACGAGCAGCTTCGCGAAGCGGACCATCCTCCGCTCCGGGGTAGCGCAATAGAAGCCGAAGCGGTACGTCGACACGACGGCGCATTTCCCCGGGCACCGGCCTATCCCGAAGAGGAAGTTCAAATCCCCGGCGAAGATGTCCCGGGCCGTAATCCCCACCGCCCGGTACGCGCCGCGCGGCGCGTTGACCTCCACGTAGCGGAGGAAACCGTTCGCGCCGTATTGCCCCCTTGCGGGGTAATAATATTCATCTTGGAGCGGAAGCGGCTCGCAGACCAAGGTCTCCCGGCCGAACGACGCCTCGACGACGTCGCGCGCGAACGCGAGGTCGCTTTCGGCGACCTCGCCTACGGGTACCACGCATATCTTCCCGACCACGGCCGAGACCGCTTCCTCCGTGGCGTGAGTTGGGCCGCGCCGCGTATGCACTAAAATTACGAACGCCGCCGCGGCGGCGATTACGAGGCAAATTGCGGCCGAAGGTAGATGTTTGTCGACTTTTATCTCGAGCAGCCGTACCGGCCGGCGGCCCGCGAGCCCGCCTTAACGTTTACCCGCGACGAGCCTTATCCCCCGGCCTTGAAATCGACCAAATCCACCAGCTCGTGTTTCTCGCCGGGGAGGTAGTGCTCGTATTTGATGCAGCCGACGCCGGCGGCGTACCACCAGACCTCGTAACGCCCGGGCTCTCGGACGTAATCGTAGCGGGCCCGGTAGACGTCGCCGAAGTCCCCGAAGGGCACGCTGAGCTCGAAAGGGCCCCTGACCGAAACGCGGTGCTTATCGTCTTCCCAGTATTGGCCGTCGGCGGGCGGTAATTTCAGCCAAAGGTAATAAGCCGCCTTGGGGTTGGCCTCGGTCCAGTTGGACCAAACCTCGTCGCCGGCGACGCGGACGTAATAATCCCCGTCGGTCTCGCGCGAGCGCCATATCTTCACCGGCCTACCCTGGGCGTCGTACGCGGTCCCCGCGATCACGGTTTCGATCGCGATAGGGCCGCCCGCGTTTTTTCCCGAAAGGTCGCGCCACCGGCCTTCCATCCGCCAAAAAGTTTTATCCCGAGCCGGCCAGTACGAACCCGGCGGCTCGCCCGGGCCGCTCACGTCTTCGCTGCACGTCGCGCAAAGGACAGCGGCCAAAACCGTAGCGGCGATTACCCGCAACATAACTAACCCCTTCGACACGTAAGGTTACTCTACCGAAGCAAGCTGGACTTTCAGTTCGGCCCCCGCGGCCGTAACGCGTCGCGACAAGTTAAATATACAACGGCCGGGCCCCCAGCGCAAGCCGAACGCGCCCTAAAAACGCTCCGGCCCAGGCCGGTCGCCGGCGGCCGAGCGTAAACCCAGCGTTCTCAATTGATATAACAGGCCGGGTATGTTATTTTAAACTACATGGAAGCGAAAATCGCCTGTCGCGCGGCGGTAACGGCGGCCGCGGTCGTTTTGATAAACGCCGCTTGCGCCCCCGTTACCGTTAGTCGGGAAACGTCCGACCCCGGGACGACGTGGGTGGCGGACGAAAGCACCGGCCGCGTCCTAAAAATCAATAAGGAGTGCTCCGCCACCGTCGCCTCCTCGACGGACCTCGGCCGCCCGGTCGCCGTCGTCTTCGACTCCTACAAAGGTTACTGCTGGGCGGCGGACGCCGACGGCGGCCGCGTCTTCCGCCTCAGCTCCCGCGGCGTCGTCGAAAAGACGCTCTACGGCTTCGGCGAGCCCGTGTCGCTCGCGTACTTCCCCAAAGAAGACGCCGTCTGGGTAGCGGACCGCGCCCAAGGCAAAATTTATAAATTATCTGAAGAGGGGACCGTTCGCGCCGTCCTCGACGGTTTGCAAAAACCGTCGGCCGTCGCCGTCGACGGCCGGCGGGGCGAGGTGTACGTCGCCTGCGCGAACTCGGTCGTACGCTGCGACCGCTGGGCACGACCCATAGTAACTTTCTACGGATATAAAACCCCCCAATCGCTGGCGTTCGACGACGGCTACGGCTTCCTGTGGATAGCCGACACCGGGAACGGGCGCATCGTTAAAATAAAACCTTCGGGGGAAGTCGTCGCTGAATCGCGCGCACTCGAGAACCCCGGCGCCGTCGCCGTCAATCCGCGTTCCGGTTTCTGCTTCGGCGCCGACGCGGAAGCCGGTAAAATCGTATCGCTCAAAGGCGACGGCACCTTACGCTGGGTGAACGACAAAGACTACCCGCGGCCCAACGCGCTCGCGGCCAACCCCGTAGACATGTCGCTATGGGTCGCTGACGGGTATAAATTCGCCGTCGCGAAATTGATAGGGAATACCGGCGAACCGGCCGACAGCCGGCCCCTCCCCGGTTTCGCAAATCCCGCAGCCCTTTACAGCGACCCGGGTACGAGATAAGAAACCGCGCCGGCCGGGTAATCCGGCCGTCGGCCTTCGCGCGTTCATGCAAAAAATCGACCTCCACATACACACGGTCCACTCGGATAGCCCGCTCACCGTCGCCGAAGTCGCGCGGCGCGCGCGCCGGGCCAAAGTCGTCGCCGGCATTTGCGACCACCTGTCGCCCTATCACAAGATGTTCGAAGCCGGGGCCTTCGACGACTACGTCGCCGACGTTCGCGAACACGACCTCTTGCTGGGGGCCGAGTACTGCATCGGCGAGGAGATACCGGTAGACGACGACAGGCTGGCCGAACTCGACTACCTCCTGGGCGGCGTTCACGCCGTCGCCGTCGGCGGCGAAAGATATTTCTTTTGGGGAACGAACCCCCCCGACGACGAGGACGCGTTCTTAACGGCGTACCTGGAGTTAACGCTCAAAGCCTTCTTAGAGGACCCGCTCGACGTAATCGCGCACCCCACCTACCTCCCGGCCCCGTTGAGCCACCGTTACGACGATTTCTGGAACGAGCAGCGGTGCGGCGAGCTTTGGGCCGCGGCCTCGGCGCGCGGCGTCGCCGTCGAAATAAACGGCCGGTGGGCCGTCCCGGGCCCCAAACAAATCGAACTGGGGGTCGAGATGGGCCTTACGTTCGCGGTCGGCTCCGACGCCCACGGTCGTAATGAGCTCTTCAACGTCGATTACCCGTTGCGGATGGTCGCGCGTTTCGACATTCCCGAAAACCGCATCTTCCTGCCGCGGCGCAAAAAAACGTGACGTTATGGCCGAAGAAGAAATCGCCGCCTTCCTCTCGTACCTCGCCGACGTCGAGCGCGCGTCGCCGCATACCGTACGCGGCTACGCCGGCGACCTCAAACAGCTGGCGGCGTTCGCCGCGGAATACGACCCCGGCCGCGACGTAACGGCCCTCGCGACGCTGGACCTCCGCCACTTCCTGGTATACCTCCGCGAAGCCGGCGTCTCCCCGCGCTCGCTGGCACGTAAGCTCGCCTCGCTCCGCCGTTTCTATAAATATTTAAGGCATATGGGGCTTTTGAAGGACAACCCCGCGGAAGCGCTGCGTACGCCCAAATTCCCGAGCGCCCTCCCTAACTACCTCAAAGTCGACGAGGCCGCGGCCGTCCTCGACCACGCCGAACGCCGGGCGCGAACGCCCGGCTCGAGCCGGTTCAAGGACGAGCGGGCGCGCGAAAAGGCCGCGGCGCGCGCGGTGCGCGATTGGGCCATTATGGAGCTCCTTTACGGCGCCGGCATCCGCGTGGGCGAGCTTGCCGCGTTAGAGCCGGGCGACGTCGACGTCGAGCGGGAACTGGTAACCGTAGTGGGCAAAGGCGACAAGATGCGGGTCGTGCCGACGGGCGCGAAGGCCGCGGCCGCCGTAGCGGAGTACCTAACCAATCGCGATAAATTGCTCCCAGCCGCCGGCGAGCGGAAGTTGTTCCTGAACCACCGCGGCAAGCGGCTGTCCGAGCGGAGCGTGCACCGCGTCGTCGCCCGTGCCGGCGGCCCGGGCGTCGGCCCCCACACCTGGCGCCATACCTTCGCGACGCATATGCTCGACGCCGGCGCCGACCTCGAAACCATTCGCGAGCTCTTGGGCCACGAAAGCGTCGCGACGACGGCTATTTACGCCCACGTTTCCGCCAGCCGCCTCCGCGAGGTCTACGACCGCTACCACCCGCACGCGGGAACGCGGGGAAAACGCGACGACGAAAAAAGCCGGGGCGGCTAGAAAAACATTTTAACGGCGGGTAGTTTTATGTATAATACCCGACCGAACGACGTAACGCTCGGCGAGTTCGGCGACCGGGGAGGCGAACTCTTTTTCGACTATCGCGTCTTTTCCGAATCGGACGACGGACGGCGCCGCGAGGCCAAGGTTAAAGTGCGACCCGGCCCCGGTAAACGTACGCGCTGCGTCGAATGAATTTTTACATATGAATAATAAAAGGCGACCGCCAACCATGAAAAAAGCGCACGGTACGACGGTTATCTCGGTTCGGCGCGGCGAGGCCGTCGCGATGGGCGCGGACGGCCAGGTCACGGTCGGCGACACGATACTCAAGACGGGCGCGGTGAAAGTCCGTGAGATGTTGGACGGCAAGGTCCTGTGCGGCTTCGCCGGCGCTACCGCCGACGCGCTGGCGCTGTTCGAACGGCTGGAGGAAAAGCTGAAAGCCCACCCGGCCAACCTCCCCAAGGCGGCGGTAGAGCTCGCGAAGACCTGGCGTACCGACAAGATGCTCCGCCAACTCGACGCGCTGATCGCCGCGGTAGACGCCGAACATTCGTACCTCATAACGGGCGCCGGAGACGTCCTCGAGCCGGACGACGGGATAATCGCGCTCGGTTCGGGCGGCCCGTACGCCCTCGCCGCAGCCCGCGTCCTGCTCAAGCATACGGACCTCGCCGCCGGGGATATATGCCGCGAAAGCCTGGCCGCATCGGCGGCGATAGACCTGTACTCCAACGGGAATATAACGGTCCTCGAGCTTAAAAAGTAAACCGCCGTAAGTCGGTTCCGGCCGCCGAGGCGGACTTAATAACGGAAAGCACCTCCGCGGCGCGGACGTATTTTACGAGGACAACTAAATCTACGTTTTAATTAGAACGGAGAAAAGGAAGAATGTATAAACCAGACTTCGCCACTATTGCGCGCCATATCGTACACGACAACGCCCGCGTCCGTTCCGGCGAGAGAGTGCTCATCCGCGCCCGCGCCGACGCCCAATATTACGCCGAACTAATAGGTACCGAATGCGCGCGCGTGGGCGCCCATCCCCTTATCCTCGCCGCCAACGACGAGTTCCGGCTGCGGGTCGAAAACGAAACCCCTCCCGAAGTACTGGCCGAGGCGCCGCCTCACTTAATCGAGCTGATACGCAACTCCGACGTCGTCGTCAAAATAGACTCCAACTGGCGCAATCCTCTCCTCAGCCGCCAGCTGTTGCCGGAGCGGGCCACGTTGGTTCAAAAGCGGACCAAGGCCGTGATGGACGTCATGTACTTCACCAAAGAGCGGCGCGTAATAGTGACCGATTTCCCCACCGTCGAACAGGCGAACTTCTTCGGCATAGACTTCCAAAAATACCACCTGCTCTTCTGGCGCGCGGTAGAAGTACCGCCGGCGACGATAAGGAAACGCGCCCACAGCGTCCGCGACAAGCTCGGCGACGTAAAACGCATATCGATAAAATCGAAGAAGGGAACCGACCTCGCTTTTTCAATATCAGGCCGCAAGGTGTTCATCGACGACGGTATCCTGGGTTACCCCGGCGACGACAACGGCCCGCTAATCGCCAACGTCCCGGCCGGCGAAGTGTACTGCGCGCCGCTGGAGGATAGCGTAAACGGCCGCGTAATCCTCGACCGCGCTTTCATCCAGGGCAACCGCATCCGGGACCTCGTCCTGGAGTTCGAAAACGGCGACGCTAAAGCCGTAGAAGCCAAAGAGGGATTCGACGTCTTCGCCGACTTCGTCGACGCCGGCCACGGCGATACTATGCGGCTGGGCGAGTTCGGCGTGGGGCTCAACCCCGCCGTGGTCGAAGCGTACGGTTCCGTCCTCACGGACGAGAAGATGACCGGCACCATACACCTCGCCCTGGGCGAAAACCGCTTTATGGACGGCGTGAACTCGTGTTCGTATCACCAGGATATGTTGGTCTTCGAACCTACGGTGGAGGCCGACGGCGCGGTCATCATGGACAAAGGCGAGTTGGCCTAACGCCCGTAACGGCGCTATGGCAGGGGATAATTCGAGAGACGTAACGGCCTTGAGCGGGGCCGAACGCGCGGCCTTCGTAAGCGCCGCGGGGGAACCGCCGTACCGCGCGGGCCAGCTCGAGCAGTGGCTATTTCCCCGGGCCGCGGCGACGTTCGACGAGATGACGGACCTGCCGGCGGCCTTCCGCGAATCGCTCGCGCGAGCGTTCTACATCCCCCGGCCCGCCGTGCGCGACGAGGCGGCCGACGACGACGGCACCGTAAAGTATTTATTGGAGTTGCGGGACGGCGCCCGGGTAGAGGCCGTGTACATGTCCGGCGGCGACCACGACGCGGCCTGCCTTTCGTGCCAGGCGGGTTGTCAGTTCGATTGCCGCATATGCGCCACCGGGGCCCTCCCGTTCCGCCGCGACCTGACGGCCTACGAAATCTTCGCCCAATTCGCCCTCATCCAAAGCCGCCATCCCGGGTCGCGCATCCGCAACGCCGTCCTTATGGGCCAGGGCGAGCCGTTGGCCAACTCCGGAAACGTGGCCGAGGCCGTGGGCCTTTTGCGGGAACACTTCGACGTCGGGAGCCGACGCATAACGGTATCCACCGTCGGCATCCCCGACAAGGTCGTTAAATGGGCGGACCAGGGGCCGTCGGTCAAGCTCGCGGTCTCGTTGAACAGCGCGATTCAGGAGACGCACGACCGCCTTATGCCGCGGGCCGCCCGTTACCCGCTCGACGACCTAGGCCGGGCTTGTAAGTATTACG
This sequence comes from bacterium, assembly GCA_035529855.1. Taxonomy (NCBI): domain Bacteria; species bacterium. Next base: position 4,193 of record DATKVX010000034.1, on the reverse strand, counting down.
CGCGGCGTACGCGCCGCCGCCTTACCTTCGAATACGTCCTGTGCGACGGCGTAAACGACGACCGCCGCCACGCCCGGGCGCTGGTCGCTTTCACGCGGCAGATACCGTGCAAGATAAACGTAATCCCGTTCAACGAGTGGCCGGGGGCGCCGTACAAGGCGCCGGGCGAAGAAAGGCTGGCCGCGTTCCTGGCGGAGGTGGCGCGGGGGCCGATGGCGCTTACGGTCCGACGGCCGCGCGGCGCCGCGGTACACGCGGCATGCGGCACGCTGGCCAACCGGACGCCGGCGGCGATAGAAGGTTAACGTGACGTACTACCAGGTAGGAGACGTAAAGGTTTACCTGTTGCGGGACGCGGTGTACTGGACCGACGCCGGCGCCATCTTCGGCATCGTCCCCAAGCCCGTATGGTCGAAGCACGCCAAGCCGGACCGGCGGGGGCGGGTCCCGCTGGCCGTCAACTGCTATCTGATCCAATCCAAACGGCGCAACGTCCTCGTCGACACCGGCCTGGGCAACAAGCTCAACGCCAAGTGGCGCGACGTCTACGCCGTCAAAAAGGACGGCGCGCTGCTCGAGGAGTTGGACAAGGTCGGCGTCGCCCCCGACGACGTCGACGTGGTAATCCTTACCCACCTCCACTTCGACCACGCCGGCGGCGCGACGACGATAGACGAAGACGGCGTCCTCCGCATCACGTTTCCCAAGGCTACGTACTTCGCGCAGCGCCGTGACTGGCTCGACGCCACCCGCCCCAACGAGAGAACGCGCGGCGGGTACCAACCGGAAGACTTCCTACTGTTGAAGGAAGCCGGGCGCCTAAGACTTCTGGAGGGGGACCAGTACGTAACCAAAAACGTCTCGCTGGTCGTCACCGGCGGCCACACCACCGCGCACCAGGTCGTTCGCGTCGCCTCCCGGCGCCGGGTGGGATACTTCCCCGCGGATATCATACCGACCGCGGCCTACATCCCGCCGGCGTACGCCACCGCCTACGACCTTCACCCGCTGACCACGTTGGAGGCGAAGAAGACCCTCCTGCGCCGCGCGGTGCGGCGACGGGCTTTGCTATTCCTGCCTCACGAAATAGATAATCCGGTCGGGAGCGTTTCGCTGGACGACAAGAAACGGTACGTCTTCGCGCCGGCGCCTCCCGGCGGAAACAACGCTTAACGCACCGCGGCGCACGTAGGGAGCCCCGTCAAATGAAGGTAGATTTAAGCGGCAGGTCCTTTTTGTCGCTCGCCGACTTCACGGCCGACGAAATAAACGCCATACTCGAGCTGGCGGAGGAGCTCAAACGGGAGCGCGCCGCCGGCGTCCGTCGCGACATCCACGCCGGCAAAACGCTCGCCCTCCTTTTCCAGAAGCCGTCGCTCCGAACGCGCGTATCCTTCGACGTCGCGATGCACGAGCTGGGCGGCGACGCGTTGTACCTGGGCCCGGACGAAGTCGGCGTCGGTAAACGCGAGTCCATAGCCGACGTCGCGACGGTCCTCTCGCGGTACGTCCACGGCATCGCGGCGCGGGTCTTCGGCCACGACATCGTCGAGGGCCTGGCGGAATACGGCGACGTCCCGGTAATCAACGGCCTGTCGGACCTGCTGCACCCCTGCCAGGTACTCGCCGACCTTATGACGGTACGCGAGCGCCTCGGCCGGTTAGACGGCCGTACGCTGGTGTACGTCGGCGACGGCAACAACGTCGCCAACTCGCTGATGCTGGGCGGCGCCATAACGGGCCTCAACGTTACGGTCGTCACGCCGCCCGGCTTCGAGGCCGACGCGGGAATAGCGTCGCGGGCCCAAGAACTCGCCGACCGCTCCGGCGCCGTAATCGCCGTCACCAACGACCTCGCCGCGGCGAACGGCGCCGACGTACTCTACGCCGACGTGTGGGCCAGCATGGGCGAAGAAGACGTCGCGGCCCAAAAGAAGCAAGCCTTCGCCGGGTTCACCGTCGACGCGGATATGGTCGCGGCCGCCGCCCCCGACGCCATCGTCCTCCACTGCCTCCCCGCCCACTACGGCGAGGAGATAACGGAAGACGTCGCCCGGGGGCCGCAGAGCGCGATATGGGACGAGGCCGAGAACCGCCTCCACGCCCAAAAGGCGCTCTTGGCCCTGGTGTTATGAACGCCGCTAAAACGTTAACACGAATTATTATGATTTCTCTCGCGTTGGCGGCCACCCCGGCCGCCGTTCGCGCGGGGAGCGACGGCGAAATCCCGCTTTACCTCTGGTCGGACCCGTACCCTTTCAGAACGGTGGAAGCTGCAACGGACGACGCTTATCGCCCGGGCGACCTGGCCGTAGTCGCCGGGAAGTGGCAGCGCGGCGGCCTGGCCGGCGGCGCCGTCCTCTTGTGCTCAATTAAAGAACCGGACGCGGGCGAAAAAAACGTCCTGACGGAAGCGCCGTTCGACGTGCGATATTTCTATCTGGACGTACTGCCCGCCGACGCGCCGACGGACGAGCCCGGCGGCTTCGCCCGGGCGCGGGGCCTCGTCGCCGCGGACGACCTGTACGAATACGCCTACATACTACGGCCCGATAAATTGGAGACGTTGGGGCGACCTGTTTTGGACGAGGAAAAAGTGCGGAGTACCCTCGCCGCGCTGCGCAAGGACATAAAAAAGATAAAGCTCGATTTAATTACGGGCGAGGTCCACAAACCCTATAATAGAAAATATAAAATCGTCGCCGACGCGGCCGAGGCCGAGCTCGAGCTCGATGCCGCCGACTACGAGCGCGGCTTGGCGGTCGTGAGCGCCCGCCTGGAGCGCCTGCCGCCGCTCGACAGCGACGTCCTGTTCAGGTATTTGGACGTGTACATCGTTACCGATTTAGAGACCGGAGAGCCGCGGTGGGCGCTGGCGTGCGTGGGGGGGTATTATCTCGAGTAAGCGGTTTTCATTCGGAACAAAAAAAGCCGGCCCGCAGGCCGGCGTTACTTAGTTAGGTCGTTTAACGGCCAAGGGCCTTCGACGCCGGCCCCGCCTGCCCGGACGTCGGCGCATCCTTAAACGACGCCTTGATTCGCCCCAGCGACGCCGGCGCGACGCCCACCATCGGCTTGCTCCACATAACGTACCCGACGTTCGGGTCGTCCCAGTGGTCGTAGATGCGGGTGACGTTGACCTCCTGCCAGGTCTTGCCCTCCATCTCTTGCTCCGACTGCGGGTCCCAGGCGTTGCCGTAGGCCGGGATATTCTCCGGCGAGGCGTTGTAAACGTCGTAGCCGGACTTATTGCCCGCGAAGGTATTGCCGCCGGGGTCGCCGGGGGTCCCGAGGTCCGGCCTATCTTCGGGAATATAGACGCCGTGGGCACCGTTACCCCTGACGGTATTACCCCTTAATTTAGCCTCGCCCCAAACCTCGACGCCGTTGCCGCGGTTGTCGATCGCGTCGTTATTATATACGACGATGTAACGATCCGGCTTAGGAGTACAACCCGCGGATATGCCCAAATCGTTATCGCTGAAAACGGAATCGTGTACGGAAAGGTGGCAGCCGTAGTAAGGACCCCTGGGTCCCCGCAATCCTACGCCGGTTCCACAGCCGTAGAATTCGCAACTGCATACCTCACCCCGGTCGTAGAATATGCCTAAATCAACCGCGTAACCTTTTACGTTGAAAAAGCTACATCCGGTTACGGTAGCAAAAAACTCGCCGGAAGCAGATATGCCGCCTTCGCAATTCGAAATAATACAATCCGAAAAATACAAACTTCCAAACTCGAAAGTCTGGCGAACCGCATAACGGCAATCCTCTATAACGCAATAATACGTCCGTAACCGGCCGCTATAAGGGCCCGCGGCCAAAGCCGTACCGCCCGGATAGTTAAAATGGCAATTACTCAAGAACAGCTCTGCTTGCGCCCCGCCCCGCGCAAAACCGTATATGCGGAATGCCCCTACGCCGCCGTCGTAATAATTTTCGCAGAAGACCCCCCCAACTAACGTCGCCTCCGGGTTCCCGACGAACTCGCTACCGGCATCGTCTTCTCCTACGGTAACCTCCTCCTCAAACGTCCCCCGGCACATAAAAGTGTTCTCGCCGCTTACGCGCGAGAGGGCGTAGGTAATCGTGCGCCAAGGCTCGAGGAGGCCGCCGTTGCGCGTCGCGTCGTCGTGGCCGTCGTCGCTGTCGACGTAGTACGTCGCCGCCTCGGCTGAGCCGAGCGCGGCGAC
>DATKVX010000033.1 GCA_035529855.1 bacterium | reverse complement strand
CGTCGTCCTCACCGGCGTCGGCTCCGCCTTCTGCGCCGGCGCCGACCTCAACTGGATGCGCGCCGTCCGCGACTTCACGTACGAGCAGAACCTGGAGGAATCGAACCAGGTGGCCGCGGTGATGCGGCGTATCTACGACTGCCCGCTGCCGACCATCGCCCGCGTTAACGGCCCGGCCATCGGCGGCGGCGCGGGCCTCGTGGCCTGCTGCGACCTGGCGGTGGCCGCCGAGAGCGCCCGCTTCAGCTTGAGCGAGGTCAAGCTGGGCCTCATCCCGAGCTGCATCTCGCCGTACGTTATTAAGAAGATAGGCGAGGGGCCGGCGCGGGGGTTCTTCCTCACCGGCGAGCGCATACCGGCGGATAAAGCCCGGGCCATCGGCCTGGTGAACGAAGTGGCCAGGGAGGGCGAGCTCGACGTCGTCGTCGCGAAGTGGGTCAGCCAGCTCGTGACCTCGGGCCCCGTCGCGATCGCGAAGTGCAAGGAGCTCATCAGGAACGTGCCGCAGATGGACCTGGACGAGGCCGGCCCCTACACCGCGGAGATGATCGCGAAGATGCGCACGTCCGAGGAGGGCCAGGAGGGCATGGCGGCCTTCCTCGAGAAGCGCAAGCCCAAATGGGCGGAGTGATGAAGGCGAAGACGAACCCGCTGGATAAAACGTACCTGACACCGGCCGAGAAGAAAGCGGTGGCGACTTTCGTACGCGGGATTCGGAAGGCGCTGGGCGATGACCTCGTGGGCGTAACGTTGTTCGGGTCTAAAGTCCGCGGCGACTACGGCCCTGAATCGGACGTCGACTTACTCATCCTCTTGCGCGTTAAAAATTATAAAGCCGAAGATAAAATTTTTAGTATCCTCGTAGACGTGGAGTTAGCGACGAATACACCCCTTTCGCCTATCGTCTATTTCCGGCGCCGTTACGAACGGAGTAAGCGGTTAGGTTCGCCGTTTATAAAAACGGTGGAGGCGGAGGGGGTCGCGCTGTGAGCGATGAAGCAATAAGTTTAGCTCGGTGGCGACTCGAATCCGCTAAAGCGCGTTTGGCCGAAGCCCGCAATTCATTAAAGACCCGCGGTTACCCCGGCGCGATTAATAGAGCTTATTACGCGATTTTTACAGCCTTACGTGCCCTTCTCGCTTTGAAACGGATTGATAGTAAGACTCACCAGGCTGCATTCCTTTTGTTCCAGAAACATTACGTTAAGACGGGTTTATTCCCGAGGGAACTGGCCGAGTTAGCTAAGAGGGCGAAGGGAATTCGCGAAGCGGCCGATTACGACGATTATATCGAGGTTGCGGCGGACGACGCCCGGCGCGAAATGAACGCCGCGGCCAAGTTCATCGCCGCTGTGGAGAAGTTGATGGAAGCCGGCAAGGATGTTGAACGAGAAGGCGGAAAGAAAACGAAAAGGTAACGCGGAGGGCCAGGAGGGCATGGCGGCCTTCCTCGAGAAGCGCAAGCCCGGCTGGGCGGAATAAATGTTCGAAAAAATCCTCATCGCGAACCGCGGCGAGATAGCCTGCCGCGTCATCCGGGCCTGCCGCGAGCTGGGCGTGCGCGCCGTCGCCGTATACTCGGACGCGGACGGAGGTAGCGAATGAGTTTTATATATTGTTCCAAATGCGGTTCGGTAGTAACTATGGTACCTAAACCCGGTAAGAGTTACGAATGCCAGAAATGCGGCACCGTAGTAAAAACGCCGTCTGATTATGTTCCGAAAACCGTTGCCGACTATAAACCGTTTCGAACTTATATTAGATATCCCGCGTTAAAGACAATAACTACTGTTTTTCGCTTTTTGGGTTGGATTATAATCTTATTAGCCTGCATTTCCTTTTTCATTAGTTTAATTTTGGCTGTTAAATATAATAGCGGTTCTTTATTACTAACTTTATTGCTAACGAGTATCGTTTCGTTGATAGGAGGCGGGTTTTGGGCTTTAATATGTTTTGCTCTCGCCGAGAGTATCGAAGTATCTATCGATATAGAGGAAAATACCCGAACAGCTAAAGATATATTAGAATTAATAAAGAAATATCCGCGTCCTTCCCAATAAATCGTATCGTTGTTTACTTTCCGAGTTTAATATAGTCGTTTTATTATGTTCAACCGTCTCCTCATCGCGAACCGCGGCGAGATAGCCTGCCGCGTCATCCGGGCCTGCCGCGAGCTGGGCGTGCGCGCCGTCGCCGTATACTCGGAGGCCGACCGCGGGGAATTATACGAGGGTATAGCGGACTCCCTAGATAAGACCAAACCTAAGAGGGCGGAGTTATATGGCGGAGAGTTTTAACGAATTATTACTAACTACGCTTATTAATTCGCCACATCTAAGCGAGGAAATCGAGCGCCCTTTAAATAGACTTTTTTTAGAAAATGTCGGGACGTTTTTAACTACGAAAAATAGGATAGAGCGTAAAGAAACTGCGGTTCAAGCTATAAAAGAGCTTTGGACGATTTGGGAAAGACAAGATGCTTTCGTACCTTATTTAGAAAGATTAAAAACGACCGAAGTTGCCGCTTTAATATTTGACGAAGATAACCGGGACCATTTAGTACATTCTTTATACGTATATTTATTAGGCCATTATTTAATTAGTGTATCCGGTATTATAAGGGAGAATTGTTGGGACGACAAAGAGTACTTCTTGTTCGAATGGGGGATGACGGCGTCATTGCACGATATTGCATACCCTTTAGAATTACATAGTAAACAAATAGGAAGTTTTTTAGAAAAGGAATTCCCTGACGAAAAGGATAAAACCGTTTTAGGTTTTAGAATTACCGATGAGGTATTAGTTAGACTTAGCGAAGGTGATTTCGATTTATGGGATTATTTACGCAATTATTTTATTACGGAGTGCGGGATAGAGGACTTCGATATAAAAAAATACTTTGAGAGGGAATGTTCGAATAAAGGAATTATAAACCACGGTATTTTCGGTGGCCTATTCGTTTTAAGAAAGTTTCTTAATATGGGCGAATTCGATTCTAGTATTATGGATATCGCTGGCGCCATAACCCTTCACAATTTAGAAAAGGACATTCGTTTAGATTTAGAAGATAACCCTTTGGCGTATTTACTCGTATTAGCTGACGAACTCCAAGATTGGGATAGGCCTTCTATAGATAAGGACTTAATACCTCCAACTGGGGTAAATATTTCCGCATCGGGTGAAGAAGGAGAAGAGATTATTTGCAAGACGATCCTTCCTCGTCATATTATTGCCGAAAAGGAAGAACTACTAAGTAGAAAGCTAAATGATAAGCACGTTTTTATCGAGTTCCGCCCTGTTTTGCCTTATTGATGTTTAAAAAAATCCTCATCGCGAACCGCGGCGAGATAGCTTGCCGCGTCATCCGGGCCTGCCGCGAGCTGGGCGTGCGCGCCGTCGCCGTATACTCGGAGGCCGACCGCGCGGCCTTACATGTCGCTCGAGCCGACGAGGCCTACTGCATCGGCCCCGCGCCGCCGCTCGAGTCCTATTTAAATATAGAGAAGATAGTCGAGACCGCGAAAGAGGCCGGCTGCGAAGCGGTCCATCCCGGCTACGGCTTCCTGGCCGAGAACGGTGCCTTCGCCGACGCCTGCGCCGAAGCGGGGTTGGCCTTCATCGGCCCGAGCGGCGACACCCTCCGCTTGGCGGGCGACAAGCTCGGCGCCCGCCGGACGATGACCGCGGCCGGCGTCCCCATCATCCCCGGGATGTCCGCCGGCGCCGGCGAGGCCGACGACGTTACGGCCGAGGCGGGGAAGCTCGGCTACCCCGTAATGGTCAAGGCCGCGGGAGGAGGCGGCGGCAAGGGGATGCGCGTCGTGTGCGGCGACGGCGAGTTGGCCGAGTGCCTGGAGGCGGCGCGCCGCGAGGCCAAAGGCGCTTTCGGCGACGACACCGTTTATCTGGAGAAGTACGTCGAGAGGCCGCGCCACGTCGAATTCCAAATCCTGGCGGACGCGCGCGGTAATGTCGTCCACCTCTTCGAGCGCGAGTGCTCCATCCAGCGGCGCCACCAGAAGATCGTCGAGGAGTCGCCGTCGCCGGCGCTGGACGCGAAGCTGCGGAAGAAGATGGGCGAGGCGGCGTGCGAGGTCGCCCGCGCCGTGGGGTATACCAACGCCGGGACCGTCGAGTTTCTGTTGGACGAAAATAAAAATTTCTATTTCCTCGAGGTCAACGCCCGCGTCCAGGTCGAACACCCGGTGACGGAAATGGTTATAGGGGTGGATATAGTAAAGGCGCAGCTCGCGATAGCCGCCGGCGAAAAGTTGCCTTTCGCGCAAAAGGACGTGAGCCGGCGCGGCCACGCCGTCGAGTGCCGCATCTACGCCGAGGACCCGGCGGCGAACTTTCTCCCTTCGGCCGGCAAGATTTTGTTCCTGCGCGAGCCGCGCGGCCCGGGGGTCCGGTTGGACGGCGGCATCTACGCCGGATACGACGTGCCGGTTTATTACGACCCCATACTGGCGAAGTTGATTACGTGGGGCGCGGACAGGGAAGAAGCGCGGCGCCGCATGGCCGAAGCGCTGCGGGAATATGTTATAATTGGTATCGGAACGACGATACCGTTCTTGCGCGACGTTATCGACCACCCGGCCTACGTCGCCGGCGAGACCAATACCGGCTTCATAACCGACCACTTCGACGGTTGGCGGGAGGAGGTGCCGGAGGGCTTGATGGAGAAGGCGCTGGCCGCGGCGGCGGTGGCCGAGATGGCCGCGGGGCCCGCGATGCGCTACTCCGACGGCGGCTCGGGCCGGGCGGCGGGGGGGGGGCCGACGCCCTGGCAGACCGTCGGGCCGTGGGAGATAGGCCGGGGGGCGTGATTACTTAATACATGGAGTATGAATTCCAATCCGGCGACGGCGAATACGCGGTAACGGTCGAGAAGAGCGGCGACGGCTTCCGCGTCACGGTCGACGGCCGCGCGATGGAGGTCGACCTCGTCGCCGCGGAACCGGGTTGTTATTCGTTCGTGGCGGACGGCGAGGTTACGGACGTCGTCGTCGTGCGCGACGGCTCGAGGCGCTACGTCGCGGTGGGCGGGCATTCTTTTATACTCGAGGAGGGGGGAGGCCGGGAGCAGCGCGCCGCCGCCGCGGTGGAGGACGTCGTCGCCGGCATCCAAACGATTCGCGCGCCGATGCCCGGCAAAGTGGTCAAGATCGCCGCCGCGGAGGGCGACGCCGTCGAGAAGGGGCGAACCGTCGTCGTCGTCGAGGCGATGAAGATGGAACACCCCCTTACGGCCGCGGGGCCGGGCATCGTAAAGAAGATATCGTGTCAAGAAGGGCAAAACGTCGACGCCGACCAGCCGTTGGCCGAAGTAGAGATCGAGGGGAACGGCTAGGTTCGGCTTTATTTTTAATACCGCTTAAAAGAGGATGAAAATGGATTTCAACTTGAACGACGAACAGAAGATGATGCGCCAGGTGGCCGCGGAAATAGCGGACGAGCAGCTCGCGCCCAAGGCCGAGGAGATGGAGGAGAATCGCGAAATCCCGGGCGAGCTCCTCGCGTTCCTCGCCGAGCAGGGCTATTTCGGCATGTTCCTCCCCGAGCGATACGGCGGCGCCGAGCTCGACTTCGCCACGTACGCGCTGACGATCGAGGAGTTCTCGCGCGGTTCGCCGGCGGTGGCGCTGGTGGTATCGGTGCAGAACGCGCTGGTGGGCAAACCTATCCTGACGTACGGCACCGAAGGCCAGAAGGAGAAGTACCTGGCCCGGGTGGCCTCCGGCGAGTTGCTGGGCGCGTTCTCGATTACGGAAGAGGATGCCGGCTCGGACGCGGCCAACGTCCAAACGACCGCGGCGAAGAAAGACGGCGGCTACGTCCTCAACGGCCGTAAGCTATACGTTACCAACGCCGGCTTCGCCGGCCTCTTCCTCGTCGTCGCTTCCACCGACCCGGCGGCCGGCGGCAAGGGCTTGTCCTGCTTTTTAGTGGAGAGGGACGCGCCCGGCTTCACGGTCGGCGAACGCTTCGACGGGATGGGGATGCGGGCGTTGGACGTCCGCCGGCTCGAGTTCAAGAACTGCGAGGTGCCCGCCGACGCCCTCCTGGGTGCCGAAGGCGAGGGCCTCAAGATCGCGCTCGCCAGCCTGGACGGCAGCCGCATCGGCGTGGGGGCGCAGGCCGTCGGCATAGGCCAGCAGGCGTTCAACGAGGCCAAGAAGTACGCGGGAGAACGCGAGCAGTTCGGCCGGCCCATCCTGAGCTTCCAGGCCATACAGTTTTACCTGGTCGAGATGGCGACGCGCCTCGAGGCGGCGCGGTTCTTGACGCTCCGGGCCGCGACGCTGGCGGACGCCGGCGAGCCGTTCTCCGCCGAGGCCGCGATGGCGAAGCTCTACGCCTCCGAGGCCGCTAACTTCTGCGCCAACCTCGGCGTCCAGATCCACGGCGGCTACGGCTATATGAAAGATTACGTCGTCGAGCGGTTCTTCCGCGACGCCCGCGTAACCGAGATCTACGAGGGGACCTCCGAGGTGCAGAAGTTGGTAATCGCCGGAAAGCTTCTGAAAGGATAAACCCATGCTGGACTATATCGAGTACGAGGATTTTCGGGCCGAGGTAAAGGCCAAGGTCGACGAGATCGTCGCGCCTCACGCCGCGGCCATAGACGCCGACGACCATATTCCCGACGAGGTCATGAAGGCCATCGGCGAAGTCGGATGGTTCGGCGCCCTGGCGCCCGCCGAGTACGGCGGCCTGGGATGGGACACGGTCCGGTACGCCATTATGGTGGAGGAGGTATCGCGGGCGTCGGGGTCGGCGGGCGTCATGCTTGCGGTCCAGGGCTCGCTGGTCACCTACCCGCTGCAAAAGTACGGGACGGAAGAGCAGATAAAAGAATATATGCCCAAGTTCGCCTCCGGCGAAGTAATGGGTTCCTTCGGCCTTACCGAGCCGGGCGCCGGTTCCGACGCCGGCAACACCAAGACCACCGCCGTCCTCGACGGCGACGAGTGGGTCATCAACGGCCAGAAGTGTTTCATCACCAACACCAAGCGCGACTGGCCCGTCGTCTGCTTCGCGACGGTGCGGACCGACCCCGATAAGTCCAAGGGCGTCTACGGCGTCAGCTCCATAATCGTTCCCGTGGATGCGCCGGGGTTCAACTACGGCCGCAAGGAGAACAAGATGGGGTTGCGCGGCTCGGATACCAGCGAGATATTTTTCGAGGACTGCCGCGTCCCCCAGAAGAACCTGCTCGGCGAGGTCAACGAGGGTTTCAAGATCTTCATGGTGGCGCTGGACGCGGGCCGCATAAGCATCGGCGCTATGGCGCTCGGCCTGGGCCAGGGCGCGTTCGACCTCGCCGTCAAGCATGCGGAAAATCGCGTCCAGTTCGGCAAGCCCATCGGCACCAAGCAGGCCATACAATGGAAAATAGCCGAGATGGCGACCAAAGTCCGGGCGGCGCGCTTCCTAGTTTACTCCGCCGCCGCGCTTAAGGACGCCGGCCTCCCCTATACCAAAGAGGCCGCGATGGCGAAGTACTACGCCTCGCAGGTGGGGCGCGAAGCGGCCTACGACGCCATACAGGTCCACGGCGCGCTGGGGTACGATAAATCCTATCCGCTGGAGCGCATCTACCGCGACGTCAAGCTCGACGAAATAGGCGAGGGGACGAGCGAGATTCAAAAAATCGTCATAAGCCGTAACATTTTACAGCTTAAAAAGAAAAAATAACCGACGCGCCGGCGGGATTCCGTTATGGCGCCGACGGTGAAGCGAATGGTAACTATAAGAAAAAGAAAACCGCCGCAGTTCCTTAAGGAGGTTATCGAGCGGGTCGTCAAAGCGGCAAGCCCTAGCCGCGTAATACTGTTCGGCTCGCAGGCCCGAAACGACGCCGACGCGAGAAGCGACGTCGACCTGCTGGTCGTAGTTGAAAGCGTAAGGTCACGACGGGCGTTGGCGGCTAAAATCTATGAGGCGCTCGCGGATATCCACGTCCCGGCCGATGTCGTGGTAGCCACCGAAAACGATTTAAGGAAAAACCGCGGTGTGCGGGGGGCGCTGGTCAACCGGGCCGTCGAGGAGGGCGTGACGTTATATGCCGCGCAGCGGCCGACGTAAACTAATTGAAACGTTGATGCGGAAAGCCCGCGCCGATTACGGCGTCCTTTTAAAGCTCGGGTCGGAGCGCGACGAGTATGACCTCGTCTTCGGTTTCCATGCTCAACCGGCGATCGAGAAGGCGTTAAAGGCGGTCATTGCGGCTTCGGGCTTAGAATTCCCGTTAACGCATAATGTCTCGGTCCTTTTAGATATAATAAAAAAGGCGAAAGTGGAGAATAAGCCGACGGTATCCGAACCGGGCCTCTTGACCGTATTCGCGGTAGAGTACCGTTACGAGGATTACGACGAACCCCCGCCGGATATAGACCGGGCGAAGTTAACCGCGGAGGTTGAACGTGTTGTTAAGTGGGCTGAGGAAACCGTAAAAATCGAGGCCCCGAAGCGGCGGTGAAATGAAGTTCAGCTTACGGGAAATTGAAGATAAAGAGAACGCATCTACCGCGACGTCAAGCTCGACGAAATAGGCGAGGGTACGAGCGAAATCCAGAAAATAGTCATAAGCCGGAATATTCTACGGCTTAAGAAAAAGAAGTAACCGACGCACCGGCGGGGCTACACGGTGGCATCGCCGACAGGTTTTATGTTATAATATAGACAGGAGTATTGGATGGAAGAGAAAGGATTCACGGTCTGGTTCACCGGCCTGTCCGGAGCGGGCAAAACCACCGTCTCGAAACTGGTCGAAGAGGAACTCCGGCGTCGCGGCCGCAAGGTGGAAGTGCTCGACGGCGACGTCGTTCGGACCAACCTCTCCAAGGGCCTGGGCTTCTCCAAGGAGGACCGCGACACCAACATACGCCGCATCGGCTTCGTGTGCCATATCCTCAGCCGCAACGGCGTCGCCGCCGTGGCCGCGGCCATCTCGCCCTACCGCGCGATACGCGACGAGAACCGGAAGCTGGTCGGCGACTTCGTCGAAGTTTTCTGTAAGTGCCCGCTCGAAGTCCTATTGGAGCGCGACGTTAAGGGGTTATACAAGAAAGCGCTCGCGGGCGAGATAAAGAACTTCACCGGCGTCTCGGACCCGTACGAGGAGCCGCCGACGCCGGAGGTCGTGTGTAACACCGACGTCGAAACGCCGGAGGGGAGCGCGGCCAAAGTAATCGCCAAGCTGGAGGAGCTCGGCTACCTCGCGGCGCCGGGTACGGAGGGAGTATACTCCGAAGAGGAGGAGGAGAAAGTCCGCAAGCGCCTGGAAGCGCTGGGTTATATGTGATGGCCGAGTGCGAATACGTCGACCTCCACGTCCACACCACGTTTTCGGACGGTTCGTTGACCCCGGCGGAAGTCGTGTGGTTGGCCGTCGACGTCGGCCTGGCGGCGATCGCCGTAACCGACCACGACGGCGTGGACGGCAACGCCGAGGCGTTCGCCGAGGGCGCCCAACAGGGCCTGGAGGTCATTCCGGGCGTGGAGATAAGTTGCGATTTCACGCCCACCAACGTCCACGTCGTGGGCCTCTTCATCGACCCCACGAACGCCGAGCTGACCGAGGCGCTCGTCGACGTGCGGGAATACCGCAAGCGCCGCAACCCCAAAATATTGGCGAAGCTCGCCGACCTCGGGATGCACATCGAGCTTGAAGAAATCGCGGCCAAAGCCGGCGGTAGGACCGTCGGCAGGCCCCATATCGCGGAGGTAATGGTGGAGAAGGGGTACGTCGCCGATTTCCAGGAGGCGTTCGACAAGTACCTCGCCCACCACAAGCCGGCGTACGTCGGCCGGCGGCGCATCGCCGCGGAAGAGGGCCTTGCGCTGATTCACGGCGCCGGCGGCCTGGCCTTCCTGGCGCACCCCGGCGTCTACGCGCTGCCGCCCCGCATTTTGGAGAGTATGGTCTTCAAGCTCGCCCGCGCCGGCCTCGACGGCGTCGAGGTTTATTACGTCGACCACCTGCCGACCGATACCGCGTTCCTGAGGCGGCTTGTCGACGAGTACGACTTGTTGGCCGGCGGCGGTACCGACTTCCACGGCGCGGCTAAGCCCGGCGTAGAGCTCGGCATTGGCCGCGGCGACCTTAAGGTCCCCTACGAGCTGGTGGCCCGTATGAAAGCGCGTCTCGGCGTCCGGGCACGACGCGCGGCGATACGATAATGATAATAGCCGGCCTTCGGGCCGGCTTTTTAAATGATTTCGCCCCGACGAACGGCGGCATCGGCCGGGTAGCCGGATAAAGGATGCCGGGGTTTAGGCTTTCCCGGCCGCCGCTTTACGCGTAACCCCCGGCGCGAGGGCTCGGCGTCGAACCCGGGCTACCGCCGACGCGGGGTCGTTATTTGAAGTATTGTACCCGGTCCGTTCCTTCGTCCGTAACGTAGATTACTCCGTCCGGGGCGACCGCGAGGCCGTAGGGCTGTTCGAATTGGCCGTCGTTAGCGCCTTTCGCGCCCCATTTCCCCAAGAATTCGCCCGTGGACGTGAAGAACTGTATCCGGTTGTTCCGTCTATCGGCGATGAAGACGCGGCCGCTTTTATTCACGGCGATTTCCCAAATCCACTTGAACTGACCCTCGCCCGTTCCTTCGGAGCCCCAGCTGCCGAGCAGGCTCCCGGTGGGCGTAAAATATTTCACGCATTCGTCATAGGAAGCAGTCACGTACACGTTGCCGTCGGGGGCGACCGCGAGGCCGCTGCACTCCGCCACGCCGCCCCATTCGCCGAGGTAACTGCCGGCCGCGGTAAAATACTGGATGCGGCCGTTACCCGAGTCTAAAACGTATACGTTTCCGCCGGGGGCAACAGCTACGTTCTCGGCGTAGCGGAACTGGCCTGGGCCCGACCCCCTCGAGCCCCATTCGCCCAGAAGGCTGCCGGTGGGCGTATAGTACTTTATTTCATAATCGGTTGTGGCGTAGACGTTCCCGTTCGGAGCGACGTCTACCCCATAGACGCTGTAATCGCCCGTTACGACCCATTCGCCCAGGCGGTTGCCGGTGGGGCTGAAAAACGCCAAACCGCCGCCCTGCCCGGGGTACCAATATATAACGTAAACGAAGCCTTTGGGAGAGGCCGCGACGCCCATAGGGTGGTCGTCGCAAAGCCATTTTCCCAGGAAAACGGGGTGTTTTTCCTCTGCCGGCTCGGTGGGCGTCTCATCCGCGCAACCGATAAGGAATAGAAGAGCGCAACCTACGGCTATTAACCTGTTCATTTCTCCTCTCCTTTCCAAGCTATTGACCGGTTACTAAAAGCATAATCGAGCTAGTACGACCCTTAATCCCTTCGCCCCGCCGTACTTGGGGCAGCGGGCCGCTACCGCCTCCGGCGTAGAGTTTACTTTATCGGCCATATAAGTCCGCGGTATACCCGCCAGGTTCGTTGCCGATTAGCTAACCGAAACGATTACGGCTAAAATTACGAAACATAGTACGCAGAGGACCGCGATGCCGGCGACGATTCCGACCACGGTCAAAGCGGTGCGGCCCGATTTGCGGCGCGACGGGGCCGCCTTTTCCTCGGGCGCTTCGCCCTTCGCTTCGGCCGCGGCCTTCGCCCCGGCCTCGGTTGCGGCCCGGGCCTCGGCTTCGGCTTTTTCGCGGATTTTCTTCTGATACTTTTCGGCGACGTGCGCGAGAGGCCGCGTCCCCTCCGGCGTGGCCGTTTCCTCCGCCAGCCTGACGATGCCGTTCCAGGCGGCGGCCTCGTCCGAGCCGGAGGTCTCCCAGAAGAAGAGCAAATCGAGGAGGCCTTTGACGTTGGCCTCGTCGTCCGCGCCCCGCTGGATGGCGTGGTCGTAGAGCTCGAGCGCGGCGGCGCCCAGCCGGTCGGCGGCCTTCCGCTCGAACGCCTCGCGGCCTTCCCCCCGGTAGAGCTCGAGCGCCTTCTCGAGCCGAAGCAGCAGCTCGTCGGCGTCGACGCGCCCCTCCTCCGTCAACTCCTTGTACGCGCCGGCGAGCCCTTTCTCGAGCCAGGCCTCGTGTTCGTCGGGATGCTCGTCCGTTATTCGGTCGAAGGTTTCGTAGGCCGCGGCGTAGTCGCCGCGCGCGAACGCCTCGCGGCCGCGCTCGTACAGCTCCGCCACCGGGTCGGCCGGCTTTCCCTCGCCGGGGCCGTCGGCGTCGAGCGAGGCGCCGCAGTATTCGCACGTCACCTTGCCCTCCGCCTGCGGCTCGAGCGCCGCGCCGCATTTGGGACAAGGCCGCGGCGGCGGCGTACCCGAAGGGGTGGTACTTTTACGTTTCGGCATGAGTACGCATCTCCTTGGCGGGGGCGATACGAAAAGGGCGACCTGGATTCAGGCCCCCCGCATTATAATATCCCGGTCGACCAGCTGTCATAAACAATCGACGCTAAACCTCGGTCTTCAAAACCCCCTTAAGCGCGAACGCGGCCACGAGCGACACGACGAAGAACGTTATCACCCAGTGGACGCCGAGGCCGAAGAGTTTATTTCGGCGGTCCGGGTACTTCACTTCTATCGCCTTCACGTCGCTGGAGAGCGGCCGCTCGCCGGGGTTCATCAGCTGCGACCAGAGCCCCGAGACGCGCCGCGCGCTGACCCGGCCTACGCCCGCCGCGCCCACCACCAACTCCTTGCCGTACGCCGCGTCTTTCGTTTTTAACGACAATTCGTACGTGCCGGGTTTCGCAGGCCTAACGCGCCAGTCGGCCTCGCGCTCGTACGGTACGCGCAGCGCCGGCGTCTCGACGACGACCCCGGGCGGCGCCGCGAGCGTCACGTCGTCGTCGAGGGCGCCGTTGAATATCGCCTTCACGACCACGGCCTCGCCCGGCCGCGCCGGCGCCGGGCCGTAGCGCAGGTTGAGCTGGACCATTATGAGCACCACTATCGGGAGGATGAAGACGATGGGCACGACGGCGTAGCGGAGGTAGGTCAGGTTGGTGCGCAGCACCTTCTTCTGGCTCTCGACGACGACGCGGGCGTCGTCCCGGAAGAGCCGCATCGCGAGCAGGTGCGCTCGGATGAGGTCGCGGGTGCGGCGGATGGCGCGCTGGTTCGACGTCGCCTTGAAGACGAGCAGCATCGCGACGCCGGTCAGCGCCGATATCAACAGCAGGCCGCCCGCGGGCCACCGTTGGAACGGCCAGGCCAGCGCGTCGAAGAACCGCGTTAACGCCAGGTTAAAGTACCACACGTATTACGAGATGTATCCCAGGCCCTGAAGCCTCTTTTTAATTTCTTCCTCGTCCTCGGCGCCGCCCTCGAGCGCCGAAAGCTCCTTCTCGATAACGTGGGTCACGAACTCCTCCGGCGTAGCGTAGCCCGCCGTCTCGGCCACCTTCTTGACCCGGTCCCACAGCTCGCCGTCCAATTTTATTTTCGCCATATTACCTCCGTATTTGTGGCGTCGGTTGTTACCAACCGACGCAACCTCCGCATCCTCTTCTCCGAACCGCCGCCGTCAGTTGGAAACAACTGACGGCACCTCCAGGCACTCGGCGACTCCTATCCGAGTATGTGCCGCCCGGTCATTTCGGGCGCGGGCGCGAGGCCGAACTCTTTCAATATCGTGGGCGCGAGGTCTTTGAGCGCGGGCGCTTTGGCGGCCACCGGTTTGTTGCAGAACAGCACGCCGGGGACGTGCCCCGGGTCGACGCAGTGGTCCGCGGCCCACTTGTCCTCCCGCACCTTGCATATCCGTTCCGGGAATTCGGCTACGGCGGAGTCGTCGGCCAGGCGGTACCCGGGCGCGAAGCCGACGATGAGCTCCGGCGCCGAGGCCGCCGCCGGCCCCCGGTACGACTCGCGACTTACGTACGCTTTGACGATAACGCGGTCGCCGGTCTCGTCGTCGTTGTAAGCCTCCAGTTTGGCGGCTAGCTCGCGGGAGAGGCCGTCGGCGTCGCCGGGCTCGACGATGCCGTGCGGCTCGCGGCCGCGGAGGTTGACGTACAGGCCGTTCAGGCCGAAGCCGTACGCCACCGTGCGTGCCCAGTCGATGTTGTCCAGGAACTCGGTCTCGGCGCGTCGCGTCGGGTCCGCCAGCACCAGGTAGCCGTTGTCCAGCAGCCAGGTGTTGAGGTTGAACTCGCGGTAGAAGGGCGCGAAGCCGTGGTCCGAGATGATGAAGAACGTCGTCTTGTCGTCCACCTTCGCGAGGACGCGCGCCAGCGCGCCGTCCATTTCGCGGTAAAAGTGTTCCACCGCGCCTTTGACCTCGGGCGACGCGTCGGGTTGATACAGCGGATGTTCGGGGTCCATCGTCCGCCACATCATATGGGTATTCTGGTCGATGCTCGAGATGTAGAAGTAGAAGAAGCCGTCGTCGAAGTCGGCCAGCGTTTCGTCGAGGCAGGCGAACCGTTCGTTCAGGACGATCCCGGCCTGCGCCAGGTATTCCTCCTCCTCGAAGACGCCGTGCGACAGGGCTTTGGTCTCTTCCGGGAACCCCTGGGTGTAGTAGCGGCCAGCGCGGCGCGCTACCTGCGCCGCGTAGTCGCCCGGCGTGCTTATGGGCAGCGCCGGCTCGAGCGGGTCGACGTTCACCGGCGAGACGTAGAGCTTAAAATGCGGCCGAACCTCTTTTAAGTAAAGTCGGACCATACCCACGGCGTCCGCCAGCGGCCCGGCGAGTTTGAAGCGCACCCGGCGCCAGCCGCTCCACTCGCCCTTTTGGAGCACTACGTCGTCGCCGTCCCACGCCACCTTCGCGACGTCGCGCGACGGGTCGCGGTGGACCGTGAAGCGGAGCTTCGCCGGGGGCGAGCCCTCGCGGAAGGTATTGGGCGGCCCGACCAGCTCCGCGGTGAAGGTGTTGTCCCACAGCCGGACCGGGTAGCACTCGCCGCCCGTGAACTCGTCGGCGTCGGCGGGAGGGTCGTCGGTGTAGTAGGAGAAAGTGCCGTACGTGCCGCGGAGGTCCGGCGTCCCCAGGCCCGATACCGTCCGGGCGTCCGTCTTCACCGGCGGGAAGTTCGACGGGCATTTGAAGACCGTCGCCGGGACGTCGTGGCGGGCGAGGATTTCCCAAAGGCAGGGGCCGCGGCGCAGGTTTTCGACCTTGCCGCCCGAGAGCGGTATTACCAGCCGGCCGAGCTTTATCGTTCGGGAGGGGGGAATCGCCCGCGAAATGGAGAGGAAGGGGTAGAGGGTGTGCGGGTCGCGGTGTATAAAGTCGAAGATGCCGTGGACGCCCGGGCCCGCGCCGGTAATGAAGTCGGACCACGCCACCGGGCTCTGCGGCGGAAGGCTCGTTCCCAAAGGCATAAAGGTATTGTTCTCGATGAACTTCGCGAAGGTGGGCATCCCGCCCCGGGCGACGAAGCGCCGCACCAGCTTCGGGTCCATACCGTCGATGGCGAGGACGATGACCTTGCGGCCTATCGGCCTGGCCTTGCCGGTGCAAGCCTCGAGCAGCGGCGCGAGGCCCCCCGCCGCGGCGACCGCGGCGCCGGTCCCGGTCGCCTTTATAAAATCACGCCTTTTCATTCGCGTTCTTCTCTGTCTCTTCGGGCCCCGGCGGGAGCTCCAGCTCGAGCGGCCGCCCCTCCATATACGAGGGCGCGGCCACGCCGAAGAGCTCCAGCACCGTGGGCGCGATATCTACGATGCTCGGTTTTTCCGTCGCTACCCGGGCGTTGGTGAACAGCACTCCCGGCACGAGCTCGGCGGCGACGCAGTGGTCGCCGGACCAGGCCTTAACGTTGTCTTCGAAGACGTCGCCGGCGGTGCCGCCGGTGGCCGAGTCCCAACTCGCGCGGTATCCGGCGCCGTAGCCGACGACGAGCTCCGGGCCGCCGTCGAGGTAGGGGCCGGCGTATATCTCGCCCAGGTCGTACATGTTGCTTATGGCGACGCGGCCGCGGGCGTCGTCGCGCAGGCCTTTCAATTTTTCGGCGATCTCTTTTTTGAGCGCCGGTACCTCGTCGCGCGGTACGATGCCTTGTCTCTCGCGGCCGGCGACGTTGACGTAGATGCCGGCCAGGCCCAGCGCGTACGCCCGCGTCCGGCTCCAGTCGACGCCCTCCAGCCACTTGCCGCCCGCGGCGCCGTCCTTCAGCGTAAGGTAGCCCTCTTGCGCCAGCCAGGCGTTCACGTTTACGCCGCGCGCGAAAGAGGTGAAGCCGTGGTCGGACATCACTATCAGCAAGTCCCCCGGGGCGAGTTTGGCCTCCGTCGCGCCGACGAGTTCGTCCATCTTCACGTACATGTCTTCCACCGCGCCGGCGTATTTCTGGGTGTCGCGGCCGCGGTTGGCCGGGTGGTCCGGCGTCAGGTAGCGGAAGAACATGTGCTGGATGCGGTCCGACGCGTCGAAGACGCAGGCGACGACGCCCTGCTTCGTCCGCTCCAGCGCGTCGAAGAACATGCGCTCGCGCTCGTCGTGGTAGCGCCAGGCCTGCTCCAGGAACTGGCCTTCGTCGATGACGCCCTCGTTGAGCGCCCAGGTGTCCTCGGCCAGGCCCAGCGTAGCGTAGCGGCCCAACAACTTCGACAGGTAGACGGCGTAGATGTAGGGGTGGGAGATGGGGAGCGCCGGCCGGTCGGGGTCGACGTTGATGGGCGTTACGTACATCTCGAAAGGCCGGAGCGACTTCACGAGGAAGCGCGCGATGCCGCGTACGCGCACGCCCAGGCCCGCGCGGAACGCCACCGGCGTCCAGCCCGAGTACGCGCCTACTTTCAGTTTGACGCGGGCGCCGTCGAGCGACATTTCGACCTCGCCGTCGCGTTTTCCGGGCCGGATTTTAACGGGCAGGCGGAGCTGGCCGCCGTTCTTTTTTATCGGGTTGTCCGGCCCGAGCAGGTGCGACGACACTTCGCGGCCGTCGCGTTCCACCTTTATGCACTGGCCGCCCTCGCTCACGCCGGCGTCGCCCTCCTCGTAATAATAGGAGAAGGTGCCCTGCGTGCCCAGCAGGTCCGGCACGCACATCGCCGAGAGCGACACGCCGTGGAACTTCTCGGGCGGGAAGGTAATGGGAACGCGGATGACGTTGGAGAAGACGCCGTGGTCCCCCAGGATCTTCCAGAAGGGTTTGCTCTTGCGGAGCAACCTTATCGACGGTTTGCCGAGCGGTATCCGGAATTTGCCGACGTTGAGGAACCGGCGCGGCGGCCCGATGTGCGCCGACGAGAGGTCGGGCAGGTACGTCGCGCGGTCGCGGGTGAGGAAGTCGAAGATGTTGTGGCGCGCGGGCGAGGTCCCGGTCTGGAACGAGGACCACGCCACCGGCGACACCGCCGGGACCGTCGTCGCGAGCGGTTTAAAGGTGCCCTCTTCGGCCAGCCGGGAAAGGTGGGGCAGCTTGCCGTCGGCCATCATCTCGCCGACGATTTCGGGCGAGAGGCCGTCGAGGCCGAGTATTACGACCCGGCCTACGCGGGCCTTCGCCAGCGCGCGCCGTCGCCGAATGCCCCGCACCAGGCGGCGGAAGGGCAGCGTCAGGAACGCGAAGAGCGCCAGCACCAGGCTCGCGAAGACGGCGAAGAAGGACGTGACGACGGCGAAGCCGGCGCCCGGGCCCACGTAGCCGAAGGCCGCCGGCGCCAGCGCTAATGCGCTTCCCAAGACGATTCCTATTTTCGCTCGCGAGGACATGCGGGGGGTATTAATAATTGGCCAATACCAGCTTCGCCAGGTCCGTAATTTTTACGTCGGCGGGCGGCGGCTCGGCCGACCAGAAGACGGCGTCGTCGTAGGTGTGCATCCCGGTCAGATTGGTCTCGGCGAAGACCTCGGCCTTGCCGAGGTGCGCCTTCAGGTCAAAGCCCGGATGCGCCACCGCGACCATATCGGGGCCGCTCGCCGCGTACGGGCCGTCGTAAATCTCGTCGCGGTGGAATATTTTTCTTATTACGGGGCGGCCGTTGTGGCTCAGCGCCAGCAGGCCCTCTTTTATCTCGGCCAGCACGGCGGGGACGTCGCCGGGGCGCACGCCGCCGCGGGGGTACTTGCCGGCGACGTTGACGTAGATGCGGTTGGGGTCGAGGGCGAAGGCGCGGCTCCCCGCGGCCAAAGCGGCCAGGGAGTCGTTCTTGCCGCCGTCGAAGGCGAGAAAGCCCTCTTGCTCGAGCCAGGTGTTAAGGTACACCTCGCGCTCGACGCCGCAGAAGCCGTGGTCGGACAGCAGGTAGAACGCCGCTCCCGCGTCGCGGGCGCGGGCGAACATCTCGCCGACGAAGCGGTCCACCTCGCGGTAGAACTCGAGGCAGAAGCCGTGGCGCGGGTGGGCCTCCTCCATCAGCGCGTCCCACAGGTAATGTTGCAGGCGGTCGGTCCCGGTGACGACCACTTCGAAGTAGTCCCAGTCCTCGTTTTCCCAGAGGTACGCCGCGGCCTTGCGGCGGCCGGCGAGCGTCGTCATCAGCTGCTTCTGCAGGAGGTCGTGGTCTTCGCGGCACTTCACGGTGTCGACGTCGATTTCGTAGCCCAGCGCGCGGAGCTTCGCCCGGAGCGGCGGCGGCATTATGGCGCGGTCGAAGTCCACCGCCACGAACCCGGCCACGAGGGCGCCGTTGATGGCGTTCGCGGGGTACGTCGACGGTTGGTTAACCACGACGGCGCGCTTGCGGATGCGGCCCAGTCGGTCCCAAATAGTCGGCGCCTTGACGTCGGCCGAGTTCGTGAAGCGGACGTCGTACGTGCCGGCCTTGAGCTCGGTGAAGCCAAAGACGCCGTGGCCTCCCGGGTTCAGGCCGGTGGCGAAGGAGGGCCACGACACGGCCGAAATTTCCGGCAGCGTTACCGTCATCCGCGCGAACGGGCTCGCTACGCCGAGCTCGGCCAGGTGCGGCGTTACGCCGTCGGCCGTGAGCTTTTCTACCAGCGAATGCGGCACGCCGTCCAGGCCCACGACGACGGCGCGTTTATTGTTTTTGCTGAATAAACCCATAGCGGAAAAGGTCCGCGGTTTCGGCGTCCCCAAACAATAATTGTAAGTTATCAAACGATGTATGTCAAACTATATAACCAAAAGGGCCGGCCGGGGGCGGGCCTCTGAAGCAGGGCGGTATGCAAATAGCGATGGGGCGCCTCGAGCCGGGCCGCGGTAGTCGGCGGCGGGGCCCCGGGCGTAGAAAGCCCGCCCCGGGGGGCGGGCTTCGCGCTAGGAGAGGAGAGTGGTCTACTTAGTCGTTCGCGGGTAGGGCTTGAATTATTATGGCGTCGGGGGGCAACGCTTGGATAACTACCGCGTCGGCGCGCTTGGCGGCGTAGGCGCTCGAGTTGCGCGGTTGCGTTTCGGCCGGCGCCGCGGCGCGCGCCAGAAAAAGTAAAGACAAAGCCAGAGCGGCAAAGGTCCCCAAAATATTTATCGCGTTGTTCTTAAGCATGCCGGTGCCTCCTTATTCCACCGCTACGTTCAGTATGTAATACGGTACCGGCACCGGGAAAGTTTCACGAAAAAAGGCCGGGCGAAGGCCCGGCCTTAATGGCGATAAACGGCTCAGAAGACGTACGTCTTGAGGAGGGTAAAGATGCCCAGGGTCGTCGTCAGGATGCCGATGGCTATGGTCAAAGGCCGGGCCTTTATCTTCTTCACCGCGATAGCCGAGAGGGGCACCGAGCACAACGCGCCGACGGCCAACGGCAGCGCCAGTCGCCACGGGAACGCCTCCCTTATTACTAAGTACACTATAACGCCCACCACGCAAGTCAGGCCCTCGGCGAGCGACGTGATGGCGATGGCTTTTTTGCTTTCCATCCCCGAGAGGAGCTGGCCGCCGCAGACGAGCGGGCCGTAACCGCCGCCGCTCATCCCTTTGTTGAACGAGGCCAGCGTTCCCAGGCCCAGGACCTTAAGCCACGAGAACCGCACCAGGGCCCTACGGGCTACCGTTACGAGTATCAGGATGCCGACGGCCAGGACCAACACGCCGATCCAGGTCTTCAGCACTATTTTCGGAATGCTGACGGCTATAAGAACCGCGGCGAGGGTACCGACGACGGAACAGGCGGCCAGCACCATCGCTACTTTGAACGCGCGGGTGCCCGGCGACAAGTCGACGTTGCGGGCGCGGTGGTGGGCGAAGGCCGCCGAGATTCCCGTAACGAGCTCCGAAGCGAGAACCGCCGGGACGATCTGAAGCGGCGCGAAGCCGAAGAGGATGAGCAGCGGCGTGAGCGTCGTTCCGTATCCCATTCCCAGCGTGGAGTCCACGAACTCGCACCCGAAGGCGACTAATAAGATGCCCAGCGTTCCCCAGGAAATGAGCTCGATTGCCCGGCCGCCCGCGGGCGCTTCGCCGCCGGTTACCGCGGCGTGTACGGCGACTACGCCTATAAAAACGGCGACGAACAAGAGCCAGACGATGGTGGCTTTCTTCATACAATTCTCCTCGAAAGGCCTTACGGGGGGTGTGCCTTATCCGGCGTAAAGCTCAGGTTATGTTGACGGTCTCTTGACGCCTTGACTTGGAGTCCAATATGTTTTATTATACCTATCGGAAAACTATATTAAAGGAGGCCGACTTATGAAACTTACCACCCGCAGCGAATACGCTCTCCTGGCGTTACTGTACCTGACACGCCATTACTCCGAGAAGTACAACACGGTCGAAACCGTAGCCACGGCACAGCACATACCCCACAAGTACCTCGAGCAAATAATGCTGGCGCTGAAGCGCGCACGGTTTGTGCGGAGCTCCAAAGGGCAGCACGGCGGTTACAAGCTGGCGAAACCCGCCGCGGACATAACGCTGGCCGAAATCGTGCGTCTCTTCGACGGCGCCCTCGCGCCCACCGACTCCGTTAGCGAACACTTCTACGAATCCACGCCGGTGGAGAGAGAGAAGAAACTCGTCGCGTTGTTCAAAGACGTCCGCGATTACGCCGCTAAGAAGCTCGAGACCACGACGTTGGCCGACGTATCCTGAAGCAGGGTGCCCCCCTCGGAAAGACTATATAGTTATATGCCCTATATGGTATATCATATTACTCTACTTAAAGCAAGAAAAGAAGCGCCGCCGAGGCGCCGAATTTTACGTAGTCCGACGGCGGCCTTTACGCGAAAACGCCGCGCCGCGCCGGCTTTTTTTTAACGAACGTTTTTAGGGTGTTTAATACACGAACAGTTTTAGCAGCAGGAGGGTGCCCAAGGCCGAAGTTAGCACGCCCACCGAAATTTTTAATTGGAGCGGTTTCAGGACGCGCACCGTGAGCGCGGAGAACGGCACCGCGGCCACGGCGCCCATCGTGAGGAAGGGCGTCAAGTCCCAACTGACGTTGCCGGTACCGAAGACGTACATCAACGAACCGGCTAAACAAGCTATGGTCTCGGCCAGCGTCGTTATGGCGACGGCGTTGGCGGGGGAGATGCCGAAGAGGATCTGGCCGCCGGTGACGATGGGGCCGTAGCCGCCGCCCGTCGTACCCTTGTTGAAGCCGCCGAACCCGCCCAGCAGTACGATCTTGGGCCACGAGAATTTCGAGTGTCGGCCGAAGGTCGCCAACGTCGCGATGCCCACGCCCAACACGACGATGCCGATCCATGCCTCGAGCGCTATTTCGGGGATGCGTACGGCCAGCGCCGCGGCGCCGACCGTTCCCGCGGCCGACGTCGACGCCAACGCCAGCGTTATCCGGAAAGCCCGCGTCCCGGGCCTGAAGTCAACGTTGCCGATGGTGTGGTGGGCGAGCGCCGCGACGGAGCCCAGTACGAGCTGCGACGCCACCACCGCCGGGACGACCGCCAGCGGCTCGTACCCCAGAAGGATGAGGACGGGGGTGAGGGTTACGCCGTAGCCCATACCCAACGTGGCGTCTACGTACCCGGATGCGAAAGCCAGCAGGAGGAGCGCCACGGCCGGGCCGGCCGGCAGGAACCGTTCGAAGGGCAACGGCCACCACCAACTCAATCCCGCGCCCGCGGCCAGGATAAGGACCGCTATTGCTATGGCGTGATATTTCCTGCTTATGGCCATCTCGCCTCCGCCGTCCCCGTCGGGGGGGGCCCGAATAGCTGATTATCATTATTATAATACCCTCCCGGCGTCAAGCGAATTTATGGTATAAACGTTTTTCAAACTGGACAAATCGGGGGTTTTTATATATATTAATATCTACCGACGGAACGGGTTTTCCCAAGCAGGAGGTTATTATTATGAAGCGTTTTAACTATGTTGTCTTAGCCGCGGTCGTTATGGCGCTGGCGCTGGCTTACGCGGGATGCCAAAAAAAGGTCGAGGAGCCGGCGACGGCCGAGACCGTCGAGACCGCCGCCACGGCCGAAACGCCGGAAACGCCCCTCACGTTGTCCGCGGACGCGCAGAAGCTCCCGCCCGGGACCGAGGTCGCCGTAATCGAGACCGAGGAAGGCATAGTCGAGATCGAGCTCCTGACCAAGGAGACGCCCAAGACGGCGGGCAACTTCATCAAGCTGGTCGAAGACTGGTTCTACGACGGCATTCCCTTCCACCGTGTCGAACCCGGTTTCGTGGCGCAGGCGGGCGACGCGACGCTCGTGGGGCGCGAGAACCCGGCGATCGAGATTCCGGCCGAGCCCGATAAGCGCAAGACGGTCCGCGGCGCCGTGTCTATGGCCCGCTCGATGGCCCCCGGCGCGACGGAGTACGGCGCCACCAGCCCGACGCAGTTCTTCATCCTCACCGGCGACTCGCCCCACCTCGACCCCGACTTCTGCGTCTTCGGCTTAGTAGTTACCGGAATGGACGTCGTCGATAACACCCGGAAGGACGACGTAGTCAAGCGCATACGGGTGTTGAGAGTCGGCGAGGCGAAGCCGGCGACCGCCGAGGCCGCAGCGGAGACGGAATAATAAGCCGTTTCGGCCCGGCGCCGAACCCGCCGCGAGGCGGGTTTAAAAACCCTGACCGTAGACGGCGCGCCCCTCTTTAAATTATATTATTGGGTCAAACGTCGCTTCGAAGACGTTAAGGAGTGTTGATTATGAGGTTTCGTTATTATCTCGCCGCAGCGGCCGCCGTGCTCGTGCCGGCCCTGGCGCTCGCCGCGGTCGAAGTGTTCGGGGACAATACCGTGGCCTTTCCGGTCGAGGAGGAAGAGATGCCGCTCGAGCTCTCCGCGGCCGCCCGGGAGCTTCCGGCCGGCACCGAAATCGCCGTGATGGAGCTAGCCGATGGCGGCGTCGTCGAGGTCCGGCTTCTGGCGGACGAAACGCCCAAGACGGCCGGCAACTTCGTCGCGCTCGTCGAGGACGGCTTTTACGACGGCATCATCTTCCACCGCGTCGTCCCGGACTTCGTCGTCCAGGCCGGCGACGCGACGCTGGTGGGCCGGGAGAACCCGGATATATCCCTCGAGACCGAACCCGACGTACGTAAATGCGTGCGCGGCGCCGTCTCCATGGCCCGGCTCGCGCGGCGGGACGAGGATACGGGTGACGTGGTTTACGGCGACACCAGCCCGACGCAGTTCTTCATTCTGAAATCGGATACGCCCCGGCTGGACCCGGACTTCTGCGTCTTCGGCGTCGTCGTGACCGGTATGGACGACGTCGACGCCGTCGAGCAGGGCGACGCCATCCAACGCGTCCGCGTACTCACGGTGGGCGGCGAAGGGGAAACGCCGACGACCGTCGAGGACTAGTCGGGCCGCCTCCCCCAAAAACCCGCCTTCCGGCGGGTTTTGGGCGTAGGCTTTTGGGCGGCTCCTAACCCCGTTTGGCCTCCTGCCATTTCTCCTCCATCTGCTCGAGCGTGGCGTCGGCCAGCTCGAACCCCTCCGCGGCCAGCGCGGCCTGCATGGCGTGGAAGCGTCGCACGAACTCGTCGTTCGTCACGTTGAGGGCTTCGCCCGGCTCGAGGTCCAGGTAGCGGCACAGGTTTATCAGCGAGAAGAATAGGTCCCCCAGCTCGGCGCGCAGCCGCTCGGGGTCGCGGCGCTCGAGCTCGCGCTTCAGTTCTCCCACTTCTTCTTCGATTTTATCCAACACGCCGCGCGCGTCCTCCCACTCGAAGCCCACCGAGCGCGCGCGGTCCTGGATGCGCCGCGCGCGGAGCATGGCGGGGAGGCTCTTGGGGATGCCGTCGAGGAGCAGGCGGCCGCTCTCCTCGCGGCACTTTATCGTCTCCCAATTCGTGATGACTTCCGCCGCGCCGGAGACCTCCGCGCCGCCGAAGACATGGGGGTGACGGCGCGTTAATTTCTCGATGATGTGGTCGGCGACGGCCTCGACGTCGAAGGCGCCGCGCTCCTCGGCCATACGCGCGTGGAAGAATACGTGCAACAGTATGTCGCCCAGCTCCTCTTTGAGCGCCTGGTCGTCCTTTTCGGAGATGGCCTCGACGGCCTCGTACGCCTCCTCGATGAGGAAGCGCCGCATGGACTCGTGCGTTTGCTCGCGGTCCCACGGGCACTCGAGCCGAAGCCGCACGACGACGTCCCATAATTCCTTCAGCTTTTCTTCCATATTAAACCGCCTTGACGGGTCCTACGGTTTAGCGTAGAATTCCGGCGTGGTTGGCGAAACGGACGAGAGGCTCCGCCTGCTTTACGACAGTCTGCCGACTACGGCTTCCGCTCCGGCCGCGGAGCTCGCCGTGGCGTCGTCGCTCGAGGCCGGCGACATAGCCGCCGCGGTCGACGCGCTCAAGGCCGCGGGCGCCGCGGTCGTCGGCGACGAACGGAGCGGCTACCGCCGCGAGCTGCCGCCGCCGTTGGACGCGGCCGCCATATCCGCCCAAATCGAAGGCCGGATGGGGAGCGCGATATACCTCTTCGACGCCGTCGCGAGCACCATGGCGACGGCGCGGGAGCTGGCCCGCGAGGGCCAACGCCACGGCGCCGCGATATTGGCCGAGGAACAAACCGCCGGGCGCGGCAGGTACGGCCGCGGTTGGTCGTCTCCCCGGCGCCTGGGCCTCTACGTATCGGTCATTCTCGAGAAAGGACAACTCCCGCCCGCGTTTACGTTATTGCCGTTAACGGCCGGCGTCGCCGTCGCCGACGCGATAACGACCGTCGCCGCCCGGGCCGTCGAGCTGAAGTGGCCCAACGACCTCCTATGGGAGGGCGCGAAGTTGGGCGGCATCCTGGCCGAATCGTACGGCGAACCCGATACGGTCGTTTTAGGCGTCGGCCTGAACGTCTTTCAATGCCCTTACGATTTTCCTCCCCGCGTCCTCTATCCGGCGACGTCCCTCGTCATAGCGGGCGCCGAAAGTACGGACCGGAACGCGTTGGCGGCCGCGGCGTTGAACGCCTTGGACCGTTGGCTCGAGCGTTGGCTCGAGGCGGGGCCGGGCCCCGTAGTGGAGGCGTGGCGCGAACGCAACGTGACGTTGGGCCGCCGCATCCGCATCGCCGGCACCGGCGTCGCCGGGACCGCGGTCGATTTGACCGAAGAGGGCGCGCTGGTGGTGGAGGACGACGCCGGCGGCCGTCGCATCATATATTCCGCCGACGCTTAAGGCCCTCGCCGCCTCGTTCGGGAAAACCGCCCCTTCCCCCGTTACTACGCGTTCAACCCCTCCAACGGACAGCCCGCGCAGCGCGGCTCGCCGCGGCGACACCGTTCCCGCCCAACGCGCACCAGCAGCGCGTGGTATTGCTTATATACCGCGACGTCGGCCTCGACGTTGCCCTCGAAGAGCTCTTTCAACTCGTCGTAGGCGGCGGCCTCGTCGGCCAGGCCGTGGCGGTGAAGTACCCGGTGAGTATAAGCGTCCACCACGAACGTCGGCAGGCCGCAGGCGTAGAGCAGGATGGAGTCCGCGGTCTCCGGGCCCACGCCCCGCACCGCGAGCAATTTGGGCCGGACCGCGGGCAACTCCTCCCGCGCCATCGCCGCGACGTCGCCGTCGTATTCTTCCCACAAGAAATCGAGGAACGCGCGCAGCCGCCTTGCCTTAACGTTATAATAACCGGCCGGTTTTATCAACGGCGCGATTTCGGAAGGCGTCAGGCGGGCCAGCGCGGCCGGCTCGAGCAGGCCGGCGGCTTTAAGGTTGGCGATGGCCTTCTCGACGTTGGCCCAGGCGGTGTTCTGCGTGAGGATGGCGCCCACGGCGACCTCGAGCGGCGTCTCGCCCGGCCACCACTCTTGGTCGCCGTACGCGGCGTCGAGACGCCGGTAAATTTCCGGCAAGAGGTCTTTAGTCGTCGTCATTCCGTTTACGCAGACGCGCCCTCGGCGACGGAAATACGCATCGCCCGGCGTATGAGGCTGTTGTGGTTGTTTTTACGTACGTCTCGAGTCATATCTGCGGCGTGTGAAATTCCTTGCCTGCGGGGGATATATGGCGTAAAATTAGGTTAGCTGTTTCAATTCAAACTTAAGGAGTTGCGGCTTATGAAACGTAAATTCATCGGAGTTGTATTCGTCGTGGCGCTCGCGGCGGCCGCGGCGCAGGCCCAAACTCCCGACGACCCCGTACTCGCTTATTCGGATACCGTTCAGGATATCACCGCCCGGTTCAACGAAAAACTTATTGAGGCCCAACCTTTCCTCGTCTGGCCCGGCAGCGACCTCGACCAGGACGAACGTGATAAACTCGCCTGGAAGATCGAGGTGATAATCAACGACTTGGGCCAACTGGCGGACGAGATGGGCGCGCTGGCCGTCCCCGAGGGCTTCGACGAGGCCCACAAGCTTATAGCCGGTGCGTTCAACCTTTACATGACGGCGCTGAGCCGCTGCGGTTCCGGCATCCAACGCAACTACGTCAAGACCTTCAACGGCGGCGTGCAGGATTACAACGCCGCGGGCACGTTCCTCGACTCCGGCTTCACCGAGCTCGAGTCGGCGTTGGAGCGGGCCGGATACATCCTGGAATAGGTTCGGGCCTCTTTTGCGGGAATGACTAAAAAAAGGTTAAAACGCCGGCGCGGCCGCCGGGTTGTTTCGACCCGTCCGGCGTGCCGCGCCGATACTTTATATTGATGTCTCTTACGCCCGTAATTATACTAATTATCGTCGGCCCGCGTCAAGGCCCATGACCCCGCCGCCTAACCCGGCCGCCCGCATCGCGCGATACACCGGGAGGTTTAACGCCCGGCGCGCCGTCGAGGCCGCGGCGTGGCGCGCGTTGCGGCCGGTTTTTACTTTGGCGCGACCCTGGCCCCGCAACCGCGCCGCCCGGGAGGGGCGCGTCCTGGCGCTCGAGCGCATTCTGCGCATCGGCGATACGCTCGTCGCCAGGCCGGCGCTCGCCGCCATCCGAAATAGGTACCCGGACGCCGAACTGGCGGTGGTATGCCGACCGGCCCTCGCGCCGCTCTGCGAGGCCGACTACCTCGTCGACCGCGTCGTTGTCGCCGGGGCCGGTTTATCGGCCTTCCGTCGGGCCGCCCGCGAAGCAAAGGAGTTCGGCGCGGCGCGGGCGTACGTGCTGGTCCCGGACCGGTGGTCGCCGTACCTGGCGTGGCTCGCCGGCGCGGGGGAGATAACCGGCTATGACTACGCCGCGCGCGGGACGGCGCTGACG
Organism: bacterium; assembly: GCA_035529855.1. Classification (NCBI taxonomy): domain Bacteria; species bacterium. The sequence goes on along the minus strand of DATKVX010000033.1, from coordinate 4,785 downwards.
GACCGCCGGGCTCCGCCGCCCAGGGCCAACGTCCCGGCGTTCTCGTACGACGCCGCGACTCCGGAAGTCCACAACGCGGCGATATGGCTGCGGCTGCTCGAGCCGGAGGCGCCGGCGCCTGCGGCTTATCCGCCGCTCGAGCCGGGGGCGGCGGCGCGCGAGGCCGCCGCGGCCTTCATCCGCGACGCGTGGGGCGGGCGGCCGACGCCGCTCGTCATAATGCACCCCGGCGCCGCCAACCCGTCGTATCTGTGGCGGCGCGAGAATTGGCTCGAGGTCGGGCGGGAGCTCGCGCGGAGGGGAGCGGCGGCGCTGGCTATAACGGGCGGCCCGGGCGAGGAGGAGAGCGCCGCGGCGGTAGCCGAAGGAATCGGGCCCGGCGTCGCGGCCTCGGCGGTCGGCCTATCGCTGCTCGAGACGTGCGCGCTGGTAGCGGCGGCGGATTTGGTTATCACGCTCGACACCGCGCCGGTCCACATAGCCTCTACGATGGGTACGCCGGTCGTCGCGCTTTACGGCCCGGGCGACGCTACGATGTGGGCGCCGCTCGGCGTGCCGCACCGGACCGTCGTCGGCGACGCGCGCTGCCGCGGCTGCAAGTCGGCGCGGTGCTTCCAGGACCGCCACTATTGTATGGAGGCCATAACGCCGGCGGCGGTGGTCGCCGCCGCGACGGAGCTTATGGAGGGGGGGCGTACGTAAATGTATTTACCCATCGGAACGGTCCCGGCCTGGCTCGGCGTACTCGGTTGGCTCGCCGCCGCGGCGTCGTTGGCCGCGGCGCTCGTTCGCCTGCGCCGCTCGAGCGTAACCATATGGACGTTCGCGGGCGCCGGGGCGCTGGTCGCGGCGCTGCGGTTGCTGGAATTTCCGCTGCACGCCGAAGCGCTCTACGGCGGCACCGTCGCGGCCGTGGGCCTGGTCGTAATCGTCTTCGGCGCGGAGGTGGGCGTCTGCTGTCTTTGCGCGGCGACGCTCGCGCTAGGGCTGGTCGCGCCCTACGTGGATTGGGCCGCGTTGGGCGCGAACCTGCTGGTCCACGTCGCGGTTGCGCCCTGGCTCGTTTGGGGGCTGTACTCGAGGTTGAAAAGCGTCTTCGCCTCCGAAGCCGCGGGCTACGTTTTAGCCTTCGCGGTCGGCGGCGCCGGCGCGGCCGTCGTCGCGTTGACGTACCTGGCAGTCTCGCCGGCGTGCGGGCCCGTCACGGCGGACGCGGCGTGGCGCGTCGTTGCGGCCGGCCTGGCGCTGGCGGCGGCCGAAGGGGTGTTGGCGGCCTGGGGATACACTTTAACTCTCAGCCGTCGCTACCGCGGCGACGGCCGGCTCGAGCGTTGGGCGCCGCGTTCGTGGCGCGGCGGCTTTTGGATGGCCGTTACGGCCGTAATCCTCGCCGCGGGCGCCGCGCCGTGGGTACCGCCCTACGGCGGCGTGCTCGGGCCGATGCCGGCGCTGGCCCGCGCCGCCGGCGTCCCGTTCCTCTCGCGCGCCGTTTTGGGTCTCGCTACGGTCGCCGCGGCCGCGGCCCTGGCCTGTTTACTCTTCGGCGCCCGTAAATTAATCCGCCTACTTTTCGGGAATAAAAAAGCCGGCGCGTGATACCCACCGCGCCAGCCCGGGTTGCGCGCGCGCCCGGACTATTCCGTTTCTATTAAAAGCCGCGACGCGGCGACGCCGAACAGGTCCTTCTCGGCGATTTCGGCCGAAACCCGTTCGTTAAACCTCGCCCGGTAGGTTTCGAGTTGGGGGGCGAAGACCGAGGTCGCCATTCCCATGGCCTTGGCCTCGCTCAACATATCGGCGTCCAGCGACGCCACCATCTCCCGGGCGAGCTCATCGGCGAGTTTCGCCGCTTCGTCTTCGTTTTCGATAGACATAATCCGGTTAACCTTCCGCGACGTCGAGGTCCGCCAGGCCGCCGCGGACGAATATCTCCGTCAGCGCCTCCACGTCGGCCGCGGCCACTTGGAGCGCGACGCCGCACCGGCCTATTTTCCCGGGAGGCCGCGGGATAACCTCCGCGTCGTAACCCCGCTGCGTCGCGAGCCGTTCGGCCAATATCGTATCGTGGGTCGACGGGAAATGGAGGACGGCGAATTTATTTTTAGCGGCGCCGTTACGCGCCGGCGGGTTTCGGCTTCCGGGAGGCATTTATCAACTACCCCAAATTTATAAAAGGAGGGGGGCCCGTGTCAAGTCAATTCACGCGCGAGCGGTGCCGAGAACCGCGCCGAAATGCGGCCGGTCCTCCCCCCCGGCTATTTGAATAAAGCCGCCCCAAGGGGCGGCTTTTTCGGGTCATCTTATTTTTACGGTTAACGGAAGACGGCCTTAACCCTGCCCAGCGACGCGGGTGCGACGCCGGTATTCCCCAAATCCAACTTCCAGACCCGGTTGGTACCTGACGTGGTGGATATCCACAGGTATTTGCCGTCGGAGCAGCAACCCCACGGGAAGTTGGCCGGGGGCGCCACGGATGTCACGACCGAACCGGTAGTCGTAAGCCTGTATATCCGGTGGGCCGGGCTGTACGTGCCGCAGTATAGATAAGTCCCGTCCCAGCCGGGGTCGAACGGGTAGAAAGCGGCCGTGAAAGAGCTGACGAGCGAGCCGGTGGTCGTAACGCGCCAGAACATGTGAGGGGACGTCGACGTAACCCAGAGATTGGTCGCGTCGTAGGTGAGGCCGCCGTAAAGAGCAGTAACGGCGAATGAACTCATGATACTACCTGAAGTATTACGTCGGTTTACGTAATTCGGGGTGTCGTTTCCGTCGTAAATACTCGAATTGGCCCACGTCAAACCGCGCGCGGCGTAACCGAAGCCCGTCGTGTAGGACGATATGACGCTTCCGTTATTGGGGTTAATCCGGAAGGTGTAGTCCGGCGTTTGGGTAGTGCACCAGAGGTACTGGCCGTCCCACGCCAGCGCCAGCGGGGTGGTGCCCGGGCCGGGGAACGATGCTAATACGTCACCGAATGCGCCCCACGCCGTCGCCGCGGCCAACGACGACGCGATAATTAAAACTGCTGTTCTCATGTGTATCCTCCTTTTTCGACTCTTTTACTATATAACAGAAGTATCGGAAAATTGCAAAAGAATTCCTCATGTCTCACCGTCTTTCCGCGGCGAGGGATAAAGCACGTCGAAAGTTAAAGCCGCCCCAAGGGGCGGCTTTATTCTCCGGTTCCGGTAGTTTCCTTTAGCGGAACAGCGCCCTGACGCGGCCGAAAGAAGTCGGCGCTACGGCCGTCTCCGTGACGCGCACCGTACCCTTCATCAGCGTATGGTATTTGCAATGGTAGGGGAAGAAACCGGTCTTGTTGAATTTCCGCTTGTAGGACTCGTTCAGTTGGATGTCGCCGGAGTCCCAGACGAGCGTGTCGGAAGTCGACGTGTGGACCGCCGAGTCGAGGTTGGTCCACTGGACCATTTCACCCTTGGGGACTACCACGTTTTGGGGTACGAAGGCGAAATTCTGTATTTTGATTTCGGTTAGCGCGAGCGCCCCTGTCCCGCACGCTACCAAGGCCGCAATTATAAAACCCCACCTTTTCATAACTTTACCTCCTTTACTAATATTTTAGCCTAAATCTCGGATTAAGTCAAGCCGCGGTGCCTCGGCTTTGGGGTTGCGGTCTTGCGTAGTTAGTTTTATAGTGGCGTCGTGGCGGGTTACTCTATTAGCGCGTGCGCGCCGGCCTTCAACGAAGCGCGGAATATCGAGCGGGTCGTGCGCGCGTTCGCCGATACGCTCGGCGGCGCCGGCGTAGATTACGAAATAATAATCGTCGACGACGGCTCGAGCGACGAGACGCCGCGGGTCCTCGAGCGCCTTCGGAGCGAGGTGCCCGCGCTCCGCGTCGTGGCGCACCCAAGTAACGAAGGTTACGGCAAGAGCCTGCGCGACGCCTTCGCCGCGGCGGCCAAGGATTACGTCTTCTATACCGACGCCGACGGCCAGTTCGACCTCGCCGAGATGCTCGCGTTCCTGCCGCTGCTCGACGGCGGAAACGCGGTCGTCGGGTATCGCGTGGGCCGCGCGGAGGGGGCGCTCCGCCGCTTCGTCTCCCGGGGTTACAATTTATTGGTAAGGGTCCTCTTCGGCCTGAAGGTCCGCGACGTCGACTGCTCGTTCAAATTCCTGCCGCGGCGCGAGCTGCAGGCGCTGGGGCTCCATTCGGATAAGTTTTTCATAGATACGGAGCTGATGGTGAAGCTCAAGCGCGCCGGCGTGCCGGTGCTCGAGCGCGGCGTCCGCCACCTGCCCCGCGAACACGGCCGTTCGACGGTATCGCCGACGCATATTTTTACGACTCTCCGGGAGATAGGGGGGCTGCTGGCCGAGCGCCGAAAAAAAGAAACGGGCCCGGAACCGGGCCCGCGTACAAGCGAAGAAGTTGATTAAAACAATCGGCCGGTCTCGCGTTGTGCGGCGTCTGCGCTGTTTTCCACCACCGCCAGGCGCCGTACGCGGCCGGCCAATTTTATCACGGAGACGTACTCCGAATAGTTATCGTTTCTTTCATCATTATTTAGTCGCGGCTCGAGCCTGAATAGTTTAACGTCCGCTCTCGTACGCTCCTAGTATAATTATAACACGAAAAGGCCTTTTAGTCAAACCGGCGGGCGAATTACGTCCACGGCGTCGTAGCGATAAATTACGATCTTTTACGCAATAATGTAGGGGCGACCGGCCGGTAGGGGCGACCGGCCGGTAGGGGCGTTTGGCCGGTAGGGGCGTTTGGCCGGTAGGGGCGACCGGCCGGTAGGGGCGACTGGCCAGTCG
>DATKVX010000032.1 GCA_035529855.1 bacterium | reverse complement strand
TCCGCCACCGTCACGCCGTCTATGGTGACCTTGACGTCGACGGGGTTGACGTTGAAGCTCTGGTTGGCGACGTAGAGCGTTAATTTATGGAACGGCGCGTCGCGCGCAAACGCCCCGGCCGCGAGGGCCAGGGCCGCCAGTACTATAGAGAGCAGTTTTATCCGCATAATTACCCGGGCGTCGGCCGGCGGCGCTTTCGTAGGGCGTGACCTTTAGGTCCGGCCGCCTTGTTTTTCCATTATATAAGCCGCGTTGAAATCGTGGCCCTATTTATTTTCGGGGGAAGTCCCTGCGGATGCCGGGCGGCGCAGGCCCAACTCCTCGCAGAACGCGGCGAACTCGCGGTTGTCGCGCGCGACGATTTGGTCCGGCGCAAGGCCTTCGTCCTCGGCGGCGTGCCGCTCGCGGATGTTGTGCCACATTTCGTCTAATTCTTTGAAGTCCATCATTCCTCCCACTGTTCTTCTGCCGGTTCCGGTCCCGGCGGCTCGGGTGTCGTTTTCGTAGGGCCTGACCTTTAGGTCTGGCCGCCGCTTTTCGTGGGTGCGGCTGGAAGTACGGCCTTACTTGTTGCCTACCATAACCGAGTATAATATGTCCGGCACCGAACATACGAACGATCCGGAGTTAGGGTAAGAAGCCGCGTTATCCGTTAACCCGCGGCGGACCGGATTAGCCAAAATGTATCGCGCGACGACTAACGAATCTTCGTCTTCGCGGAGTACGCGGTCGTAGTAACCCCGCTGCCACAAAGGGTCTCCCGCCGAACGTTTATGCCGGTAAGAACTCTTCTGTTTGAATAAGCGAACGAACTCGCGGAGGTCGCTCGTCGGGCCGCCTTCAAGTAGGAGGTGTGCGTGTTCAGGCATGAAACAATAACAGAGTACGTCGAAACCGTAACGGCCGGCGGTTTCGGAAAGGGCCCGGATGGTTTCTTTGACCGTAGCCTCGTCCGCGAAAAAAGGCTTTTCCTTATACGCCGTTAACGTTATGAAATACCGAAACGGCCCGCGATACTCGAACCCCGCTAGCCGTGTCGCGACGCGACGTGTTCCGTATTTTGGGCTTCGGGGGCTGGTCATGTTTTCAATTGGCCTTACTGCGGTACACATTTTTATTTTACCGGCGGCCGCACCTAAAGGTACGGCCCTACGTATTCCGGCCACACGTGTTACTTCCCGAACGGCCTATCACTGATTGCGAAGGCGAAGGGGCGGACGGTCCGATCTCCGCACGGTTTAGACAGCGGGCTTAAGCCCGCTGTCTAGGATGGGATATTGAAGGTACGGCCCTACGTGTTACTTCCCAAACGGTTTATCGCGCGTTACGGAGGTGAGGCCGTGAATCGGGCGGCGTTTTCGTAGGGCCTGACCTTTAGGTCTGGCCGCTTTAAGAGATTATAGCATCGGCTCGAGCTATAAGGTATAATTGTTTAGCGTTACAGGAGGTCGACGTGAAGATAAAAATAATCGTGCACGAGGCGGAAGAGGGCGGCTATTGGGCCGAGGTACCGGGGTTGCCCGGGTGCTTTTCACAGGGCGAGACGCGCGATGAGCTTATGGCCAACGTCCGCGAGGCGATAGAAGGTTATCTCCTCGCGGCGAACGTTGAGGCTCCCGCGGAGGCGGGCGTGGAGGTCGTCGAGCTGGCGGTATGAAGGCCTTACGCGGTAAGGAGGTAGTACGGCTGTTGGAGCGCTTCGGCTGGCGCGTAGCGCGCGTTCACGGGAGCCATTATATTTGAAAAAGGAAGGGGAACCGCGAGTTATCACGGTTCCCGTCCATGGTAATAGGGCGCTTAAACTAGGGATGCAAAAGGCGATAATCAAAATGGCGGGTATTCCCGAAAACGAAGTAAAGTAATCCCGATTCGATTTCTTACGGAATAAGAACCGGTTAAAGGCCGGTTTTTTTATTTTTTTTCTTCCGCGGCGCCGGCTTCCGGCGGCGGTTCCGGTCGGCAGACCTTGAGGAACTTGCAGGTGCCGCAGCGGCCCGGGTCCTCGGTGCGGACGAACTGCTCCTCCGCCAGCGGTTCGTTGTTCTCCGCGTCCGCCAGCAGCGCGCGCATGTCGTCGAACGACGCCCGCATCCGCGTGAGCGTCGATTCTAAATCTTCGGGCCGGACCGGGAACTCGCGCTCGTCGTCGTGGTAGAGGTTGTATTCGCGGGCGACGACCGCCGCGGGGTCGGCGCGCCAGCGGTGACTCGCGTACAGCGCGTAGCAGCTCAGCTGCAGCGACGTGTCCTCCGTCATCCGCTTGCCGGTCTTCCAGTCGTAGATGATAACGCGGTCGCCCTCTCCCCGGTAGGCGCAGTCCAGTTTGACCCACACCTTGACGCCGTCGACGAAGAAGTGGGCCCACTCCTCGGCCTCGAGCCAGGCCTGACGCGGCAGCTCGAGTAAGCGCTCGTACACCGCGGAGCCGTAGAAGGTCCGCAGGCACTGCTCGACCTGTTGGGCGGCGTCGCGCCAGTCGTCCTCGCCGCGGCCTACGCCGTACTCGTGTTCGAACAGGGCGCAGCTTTTGGGGCGCTGGCGGTAGCGGCCGTGCCAGCTCGAGACGTACTCCTGGCGCATC
>DATKVX010000031.1 GCA_035529855.1 bacterium | reverse complement strand
GCGTTTAAGGCCGGAGGCTTCGCCGGCTACGTCGACCGCCCGGCCGGCGACCACCGCCTCGTCGGATGGGCGTTGTGGCGCTTCGGCGGCGACGTCGCGACGTTGGGCGACGTGTCTTATTTTCCCCGAAAAGAAGGGAAGCCGCTCTCCGACGACCCGCGCAACAGATGGGGCAACGGCGCGTACGCGTTGATATACCCGGGGACCGAGTTGGGTTTGAACAAGCCGCTGCCGAGCATACGGCTGAAGCTTCTGCGCGAAGCGGCCGAGGACTACGCGTATTTATCGGCGTTGAAAGACGCCGGCCTGGCGGCGTACGCCGACGAGCTGGCGGCCGGCGTCGTCCCGGCGCTACCTCCCGCCGGAGGGAACGGCGCCGAGGCGGACGCTTTATACGGGGCTCGCGAGGCCGCGGCGGTGGCGTTGGTAAAGAGCGAGTGGCGCCAGGAAATAGCGGAGAACGTCGTACGAGGCCGCGCGGTAAGCGACGACGGTACGGCCGTCGCCCGGGCGGTGGTACGGGTCGGCCCGCTAGCGTCGGTTACGGACCGAGACGGCGACTACGAATTGCGTTACGTACCTCGCGGGCGGACGCTGGCGGCGACGGCGCCGGGTTACGAGAGGGCGGCGTCTTCCGGCGCCGGCGGCCGCGGCGATTTCGTCTTAAAGCAACTCCTCAGGCGTTATCTCTCGAGCGGCGACGAGGCGCCGGCCGATTTTTCGGATAAAGGGTTCGAGGGAGCCGCCGTTTTGCCGGACGCGAACGTCGCGGGCGGGCCGGCGTTCGTAGCCCGGCTTAAGGCGAAGCGCGCGGGCGAGCTCGAGTTCAGGCCGCCGCTCCGGGATTGGAGTACTTTCGGCTCGCTCGTCGTCGAGTTGTACAACGGCTCGAGAGGCCGGGTTAGCGCGACGGTGCGCGTGACGGACGGAGCGGGCGCCTTTTACGAGGAAGTGGTCCTGTTATCGCCGGCGTGGTGGACGCGGGCGCGGCTCGAGTTGGACCTGGCTCGGGCGCGCTTTTACGTCGAGGCGAAGGGACGCGAGGGCGCCCTCAAGTTCGCCGACCGGCCTCGGGTTAATTTCGCCGACGTTCACGACGTGAAGGTAACTTTCGAGGGCCCGGCGGACGCCGAGGTCCGCGTGGGGCGGGTTTGGCTGGAGGCCCGCGCCGATTAAATATGCTCACGAGAACGCACGGCAAGAAAAGGATCGAGGTTCGTGATAACGTCTCGTCCGGGCCGAACCGTAGGACGCAAGCGGTTACGTTACGGTAGAATATAGGAGTCCAACGTCGTTATGAGCGATTTCAAGATACTGTTGGTTATCGCGTACGCCGTCGGCATAATGGGGGGCGGCGCGGCGGCCTTCGTCCCGCTGGCGGCCGAACCGGCGTGGGAGTCCGAGGACGAGGACTACGCCACCGGCGGTATGTTGTGGGACCTCGACGGCGACGGCTACCTCGACCTGGTCGTGGGGAACGGCAACGATATGGACGAGGAAGAAGACGCCGTCTTCTACAACCGTCGCGGCGAGCTGGAGCGAGCGGCGAGCTGGCGCAGCGCGGACCTCGGCTACGACGGCCAACTCGACATGGGCGACGTCGACGCCGACGGCGACCTCGACGTCGTCATCACCGGTTTCCTCACGCCCCACCTCGAGCAGTTGTACCGCAACGACGGCGGCCGCCTGACGTCGTCGCCGGTGTGGACGAACGCCGACGCCGACGACAGCTTCTCGTGCGCGCTGGGCGACGTGGACGGCGACGGCGACCTCGAGCTCGCGACGATATCCGGGTACTTCGACCCGGCGCCCGTTCGCCTATACGCGAACGACGGCGGCGTGTGGGAGAAGTACGCGAGTTGGTTTACGCCCAAAGCGTACGACGCTAACGACGTGGGCTGGTGCGACGTAGACGGCGACGGCGACCTCGATCTCGCGACGGCCGGCCACGGAGAGCCGTGCTACCTGTTCGAGAACGAGGGGGGCGTACTCCGGAAAACGCCGTCGTGGCGTACGGACCTGGTTACCGAATTCAATCAGCTGACGTTCGGCGACGTGGACGGCGACGGTTGGCGCGACATGGTCGTTTCGGATAACTCCGGAGGCCGCGTCTTGTTATATATGAACGGGGCCGGTTCGCTCGCGACGGCCTTCGCGTGGTCGGCGCCGCTGCGCTACGCGTCGTGCGTGAAGCTGGCGGACGTGGACGGCGACGGCGACCTCGACCTCGCCGTCGGCGGTTGGTGGTCGCCGATTCAGGTATACGAAAATGTGAACGGCGCGTTCGGCGCGTCGCCGGCCTGGTCCTACTATCCTCGGAGCGGCGCGTTGGTGTGCGAACAGGCGGTTTGGGGCGACGTCGATAACGACGGCCTCCGCTTCGTAACGGGGGAACGCTACGACGGCGACGGGACCCGCAAGCTCTGGTACCTCGAGCACCTGCCGCTCCACGCGTTCACGTACGCCCGGGTGGACGGGAGGACGCTCGAGCCGGGGGAGTTTTGTTTCCATCCCGAAGACGGATGGGTCTCGTTCGCCCGGGCGCCCCGTCCCGGCCGCGGCAACGTCGAGTTCGGTTACGTGTATTCCGAGGACTTGGACCTCGTCGTGACGAATTGGGACGAGGAGACCGGCAGTTACCTTTTCTTAAACGAGCGAGGGGGCGTAGTCGCGATATCCGGATTCGGCGTATTCCCGGCCGACGGCGGCCTCGTCGTTAATTGGAAGGTTACGGCCGGCGGCTCGAGCTTATCCGGGTTCAACCTCTACCGGCGGCGCGCCGACGTAAGCGGCTACCGGCCGCTGCTCGTTAAGGTGAACGAGGGTTTGATTACCGGTAGGGCGTCGTCGTTCTCGTACACGGATGCCGGCGTCGTCGGCGGGGCGGCGTACGACTACTGGCTGGAGGCCGTGCTCGCCGGCGGCGGGACCGAGACCTTCGGCCCGAAGCGCGGCTGGGTCCGCAAGACGACGTTCGCGCTTAGCCAGAACTATCCGAACCCGGCGCTTGGGACTACGACGATACCGTTTTCGCTGGAAGCGGGGGCCGACGTGTCGCTCGCGCTCTACGACCTCGCCGGGCGGCGGGTGGGTACGATGTTCCGCGGCTTCGCGCACGCCGGGACGCACGAGGTCCGCGCGGACGTGTCGTCGCTGCCGCCGGGGGTTTACGTGTACCGGCTGGACGCCGGGGGCGACGGCGCGGCGAGGAAGATGGTCATAACGCGCTAAGCGCCGGCTTGACTTTAAGCCCCGGCCGTCTTATATTGGCGCGTAAAGGTTCCCATAACGTTCTTTAGGTCAAGGAGACTTCGTGAAAGAGTTAGACTTTCATACGCTGGCCGTCCAGGGCGCGGCGCCCTGCGATGAGAAAACAGGCGCCGTCGCGACGCCGATATATCAGACTTCGACCTTCTCGTATTTTACCGCGGACCGGGGCGCGGCTCTCTTCGCCAAGGAAGAGCAGGGTTACATCTATACCCGCCTTTCGAACCCGACGAACGAGAAGCTCGAGAAGAACCTCGCGTTGTTGGAGGGTGCCGACGCGGGCCTTACTTTCGCCTCCGGATTGGCGGCCATAAACGCGCTGGCGCTGTACCACTGTTCCGCGGGCGACCACTTCCTGGTTCAAAAAGAACTCTACGGCGGCACGTACGAGCTTTTCACGAAGCACTTTCCGCGCTTCGGGATAGACGTAACCTATCTAACGGATATGACGGCGGACGCGGTCGGGGAAAATATCCGCGACAACACGAAGCTGATATTTTTGGAGACGCCGTCCAACCCGTTGCTCCACATCGTCGATATCGCCGCCGTAGCCGACGTCGCGCGAAAGGCCGGCGTACCGCTCGCGGTGGACAATACGTTCGGGACGCCGTACCTCACGCAACCCATAAAACTCGGCGCGACGTACGCGGTACACTCGGCGACGAAGTACATCGGCGGCCACGGCGACTGCATCGGCGGTATGGTCGCCGGGCCGCGAGAGGCGATGGACGAAATGCGGGGAAGTACGTACAAGGACCTCGGCGCGACGACGTCGCCTTTCAACGCCTTTCTGTTCCTGCGCGGTTTAAAGACGTTACCGCTGCGTATGGACCGCCATTGCGCCAACGCGCAAAAGGTCGCGGAGTTCCTCGCGGAGCACGACAAGGTCAAAAAAGTATACTACCCGGGCCTGCCGAGCCACCCGGGGCACGAGCTTGCGGCGAAACAGATGCGCCTCTTCGGCGGGATGGTGGGCTTCGACGTGGCGAACTTCGGCGACGCCAAAAAGCTCCTCGACGGCCTTAACGTTTGCGTCCAGGCCGTCAGCTTGGGCGACGTCATGACGCTAATCGAACACCCGGCGTCGACGACCCATCACGGCTACCCGAAAGAGGAGCTGGCCGACGTCGGCCTAAGCGAGGGGTATATCCGAATATCGGTAGGCTTGGAGGACCCGGGCGACCTGGTCGACGACTTGGCGGCGGGCCTGGACCGAATATAGGCGGAGCCGATATCGCAAACCGCCCCCAACGGGGCGGTTTTTTTAAGGTTTTACGGTATTAAGCAATTAACGTTTATATTAATCCTCTCTCACGCCCTTTCAAAACAATGTAAGGTATCATTAACGGGTTTAAGAAACGATACCGGTGCCGGCCCTTACCGCCTATTCGTTCTAATAAAGGCCCTCGGTCAGGGTTTATTAGTTTTCCTAAGTGGTAAGAAAATTTCGTTATATCTACTTTTTGCCCTAGGATATCCGACAAAGGTATTTCAACATCTTTAGCCCTAAAAGTCGCGTATTCGTCGAATTTTGTTAAAGCACAAGCGAGTATTACTTCGGGGAATATCGTAGCTCTTGTCGAAGCGGAGGCCCGTAAGTAGGCGTTGCGTATCGTTTCGCTTACGTCTTTTAAGCTGAACATTACTGCATCATTTAGGTCTTCGGAATTAATCGAAAACCTAGAATTAATTAGCGCAAATTTAGCGCTATATTTAGAAAGTAAATGTGTATAATGCGGGAAACCTTGGGATAGTTTAACGATATCAGCGGCAACAGCATCGTCGATAACCATATTTAGTAACCGCGACCCCTTATCTATGATTTCTTTTAACTCCTCTTCTTTCATCCTCTCTAATTTTATTTGTTTCAAATTTCTTTCTATCGAATGGTGTTCGCCGATTAATTCATCTACTGTTAATGCGACGCCAACAATGACCAAGGTTATACCAGATATATTATCGGAAATATATTTTATGGTATCAGCCATTAATCTCTTTATTTTTTCCCCCTTTATTCTATCGAATTCATCGACAATAATTATTCCTTTATTAAAAATACCACTTATAATGTCTGCTACGTTTTCGGGTTTAATCTCTTGACCTTCTGGTATGAATTCCCGAGCGGTATATTCTACAACATTAACGTCTTCTATATATCCTATTCTCCTTTGTTCGCCAATCATCTTTATCCGTTTTAAAGTTTTATCCCATATATCTTCGTATTTATCGTAAGAAACACAACTCGTTTTTATTACAGCGGCCTCAGAAATAACTTCAGCTGTTATATTCGCCAACGATGTTTTTCCTACGCCCCTTTCTCCGTAAACGATTGCGTGCGCTCCTTTTTCTTTAACCGCGTCAATCACTTTTACGATTTCGTTTACTCTTCCTGCGAAGAACTCCCTTTTGTTTATAGGAGCGGCTGGGGTAAACGCTTTTTCTAACTCGTTTAGTTTTTCTTCAAACCTAGACATTGCTCTCGTCCCGTACTCTATTTGTATATTACCGTATTTTGTTGGCCATATTTTAATTCAAAATTACTTTAGAGTCAAATATTTTTTCCCGCACCGTTCTGGTAGCGCGGCTTTTACTTCACGCGGCGCGCAAGCCGACGGGTCGCGGCCGTACGGGCAGCCGCAGCAACCCGGCGCGCCCCCCTTGGCCTGGCGTTTAATAATAAGGAGTACGGCGACGGCGCCGATAACGACCGCCGCCAATATTATTATAGTTTCCCACATACCCTTTTCGTTTCTACCCCAGCCCTAAAAGCCTGCCGCCCTGGTAGACGAGCGTCGCCATCAACCACCCCAATATTATAGTGTAACCGGTCGCGAATAGCGTCCAGCGCCACGAGCCGGTCTCGCGGCGAATGACGGCGATGGTCGCGGCGCAGGGGATGTATATCAACGACATGACCATGAAGGCGTAGGCCGACAGCGGCGTGAACGTCGCGCGCAACACGTTCGTGAGCCCTTCCCGGCCGGCGCCGTAAAGGACGCCCAACGTGGATACTACGGCCTCTTTCGCCATTATACCCGCGACGAGCGCGACGGCCGGCTCCCATTCGCCGAAGCCGGCGGGCCGGAACGCCGGCGCTATAAGCGCGCCAGCTTTCCCCAGGATGCTGTCGCGACTCGCGTAGGCTATGCCGGGCGGAAGGTTGGCCAGGCCCCAAAGCAGGACCGAGGCCGCGAGTATGATGCCGCCGGCGCGCGTCACGAATTCGCGGCTTCGCTCCCAGGCGTGGAGCAGCGCGCCTCGCAGCGTCGGTACCCGGTACGGCGGGAGCTCCATTACGAAATGCGCCGACTCGCCGGGGAACAACAACTTGCTGAACACCTTGGCCGCGGCTGTGGCGAGCACGATTCCCAGGACGTACAACGACCAAACGACCAGGCCCCGCCGGCCCGCGAAGAACGCCCCGGCGAAGAGGACGTATATTGGCAAGCGCGCGGAGCAGGATATCAGCGGTATGACCATGATGGTTATCATCCGTTCGCGCCGGGTCTCGAGCGTACGCGTCGCCATCACCGCCGGCACGTTGCAGCCGAAGCCGAGTATAAGCGGGATGAAGCTGCGGCCGTGGAGACTCAACTTGTGCATGAATTCGTCCAGGATGAAAGCCACGCGCGCCATATAGCCCGAGTCTTCCAGGACCGCGATCGCGACGAAGAGGAAGAATATATTGGGGACGAAAACCAGGACGCTGCCGACGCCGCCGAGGACGCCGTCGACGACGAAGCTGACGAGGAGCGGGGGAGCGGCCACGCCCGACGACGAGGCTTGAGCGCCGAGCCAACCGAGGGCCCACGCCAGCGCGCCCGCCACCGGCTCGGCGATTTTAAACGTAAGCTCGAACAGGGCAAACGCCGTGGCGAAGAATATCGGGATGCCGAGGAAGCGGTTGGTGACGACTCTATCTATTTTATCGGAAGCGGTAAGCCGTACCGGCGACGGTTCGCGGGACCGCACGACGGCTCTCATTAAACCGGCTATGAAGCCGTACCGGTAGTCGGCCACCGCGACCACGGCGTCGTCGCCCACGATATTCTTTAGGTGTTCGGCGACGGCGGAGCCTTCGTCGGCGACCGCGGCGCCCTCCGGCGTTTCGCTTACCAGCGCCTTTACCTCATCGTCCCCTTCGAGGAGTTTAAGGGCGAGCCACCGGCGGCCGAGCCCCGACGGCAGCGTATCCAGGGCCGTCAGCTCCGCGGCGAGTTTTTCGACGTGGGGTTCTATTTCGTGGCCGTAGTTGATGCGCAGCGGCGATACCGTTCGGCCTTGGGCGGCGGCCGCGGCGACGGCGGCCTTGAGCTCGGCGATGCCCCGGCCGGTAGTCCCGACGGTGGGGATTACCGGTACGCCCAGGAGGGTCGATATCCCTGCGACGTCGAAGCGTAGGTCCTTTTCGACGACGTCGTACATGTTGAGCGCGACGACGACGTTGGCGCCCATCTCGAGGAGCTGCGTCGTGAGGTAAAGATTGCGCTCGAGGTTGGACGCGTCCGCCACGTCGACGACGACGTCCGGCCGGCCGGTCATTACGAAGTCGCGGGCGACGACCTCGTCCAGCGAGTACGCGCCCATGGAGTACGTCCCGGGGAGGTCGACGACGTGGACCGTCGCGCCGCCGTACTCGTATCGGCCCTCTTTTTTTTCGACGGTTACGCCGGGCCAGTTGCCTACGTGCTGGCGGCCGCCGGTGAGCTTGTTGAACACCGACGTCTTGCCGGCGTTAGGATTGCCGGCCAGCGCTATGGTTATGTCCTTCGGCGAAGCCATGTCCTTATGTTAGGGGCGCCTAACAAATGTTTTAAAATTTTTACTTCTTGGGACAAGGTTCGTCCGTTTCGCATTCAGGGCATACGTCGTCGGAAGCGGCCGCCGCCAGGACCTTCGCGGCGACGCCGCGACCCACGGCTATGCGGGAGTTGTTGAAGCAGAGCTTAACCGGGCCGTGCCTGTTGTCGAGGACGTAAATGTCGGCGCCGGGGACGAGGCCGAGCGACAGGAGGCGCAGCTTCAATCCCCGGCCGGCGTTTATCCTGACGACGCGGACCGTCGTCCCGGGGTCGAATTCCAACAACGATTTAATTTCCGGCAAGTCGAAGCGCCTCCGTTACTACGCGATTGGGCCGCGTCGGCGAAGCGACCTAGGATATTCCGCGTCTATTTACCGGGTGGCCGTTGGGCGCCGGTGCGGCGTCGGCTTTTGCGGCGGCGGGCTACCGCCACCGTATAGTCGGCGAGCCGTCCGGCGGTCTCGTCGCTGAGGCCGTGCTCGAGCGTGCAGGCGTCGCGTTCGGCGACGACGTCCGGGACCCCTAAAACGTCTTCAAGAAACGTTACGAGGGTATCGTGCCGGTTGCGTACTTTACGCGCCGACTTGAGGCCTTGGGCCGTAAGGCTAACGCGGCCGTAGCGCGCGGATTCGACTAATCCCTTGTCGGTCAGCCTTTGTACCGCTTGCGTGACCGATGCCTTGGCCACTTTTAAGCGGCGCGCGATGGACGAAACCCGCGCCGGCGGCCCGAGGTCGAATACGGCCTCGAGGTAATCCTCGAGAGACGGGCTTAGGTTTTTGCGAGATGACGTTGCGTGGTCCGGCGCCATTGTTAGGTAATCCTAACATATTCGGGCGCGGTCGTCAATATTTTAATCATCCCGACGTAAAAACGGTTCGGGGCCGGCTCGAGCCATTAGGGGTTTCCTCGGTATATCCCGAAGAGTATAAAAAACCTTGCCCCGAACGAGAGTTGAACGTATACTGAATTTAAAGTTTCGAAGAGCGGGGGCGGAGCTGCTACTGGTGGGCAGGCCGGACTTCAAATCCGTGCGGCGGCACTAACCCTGTCGCCGGCACTCGAGAGACAGCCGAGGACGTGGGGTTGCGTTAAATAAGGGGGGCTATGCCTCGGGGATATAAAGGATACGGCCGGAATTTAAAATTGGCTTTGACTTCCACTTCTTCAAGGAGAGACCTTTATAATCGCAACGTAAGCGGGGTCTTTGTCTTAAACCCTACGACACGTTTAAAGGTTCGGCGGGATGGGCGTAAAGGCGTTACAGGGGTACGGTCGCTTTACCGGGCAGGTTTTGGGCGCTGGTTGTTTGGGTGGCGTCCTCGCCGCGGCCGGCGAGTTAATCCTCGGCGCGGGGTTAGGTCGGGGGGCTTTTTGGGGGCCGCCGAGGTTTTTTTCCCAGATTTTATTCGGCGCCGAAGCGTTATGGGCGGCCGCGGTAAGCGGCCTCGTATTCGCGGCCGGTTGCTCGATATATTACTTCTGGGCGGCGAGGAGAGGAAGAGTCCATTTAAGCTCGCCGCCGTTACTAATCGTCGTAATCGCGTTATTGGGCGCTCCGTTTTTTTATTTTTTGGCGACAGTCGATTTTGTATGGTTTTACTATAAACCGAACGTGGTCATTTTGGCCGTATTCTTGCTTACGGTCACCGTGTGGTTTTGCGCGGCGTGGGGGATTTACGGGTTGGTAAATAGGATACGGCGCCGGTCGTCGGCCGGGGGCCCACTGCCCGTTAACTTCTTGCGATTACTAACTCTTGGCCTACTAACCCCGTTTATCTTCGCCGAGCTATGGGCCATCTGGCAGGCGCGCGAGCCGCCGCCGAGGCGGCCTGATATATATATCGTCGTCATGGACGCGTTTCGCGCGGACCGGCTTAGTTATTACGGCGCGAAACGCTATTTGGCTCCTACTTTGGAGATGTTCGGCGCGGAGGCCGTGGTTTTTAAGGAAGCTTTTACCGTTTCCACGTGGACGAAGCCGGCGGTAGCTTCCATTTTTACCGCGACCTACCCCGGCACCCACGGCGTTAACGCCCGCTTTTTTCCGCTTCCGGACGACGCGGTTACGTTGGCCGAAGCCTTACGCGAAGGAGGCTACAGGACCATATGCGCTTCGGCGAACCCGAACGTAACTCGGCCGGCACGGATGGCCGACGGTTTTGACATCATGGATGACGTCGGCCAAGGGCCGATATTCAACGCCGCCGGCCCGCCCGTCTCGTGCGCGCGCCCTTTTATGGCTTTCGTTTGGATGAGGCCGTTTTTAGGGCCGCTTTTAAATACGACGAACGACGGCATTAGTATTAACGCGAGGCTAAAATTTTGGACCCGTTTCGCTCGGGGGCGGCCCGCCTTTTATTACATCCATTATATGGAGCCTCATACACCTAATTTACCCGGTCCCGGGTATATGTACGAGGTTAAGCCGTATTTGGCCAAGGTCGACAAGGAGCGCGTGCTTAGGATAGCGGCGGGGCCTCTTTTCTGGTATGAAGTGTTGAAGGACCCAACGTTCGTACCCGACTTCAACGAGGACGAGCTGGCTTTAGCCAGGGCGTTGTACGACGCCGAGATTCGCCGGATGGACGTCGTCATAGAGGACCTGCTGGAGAATATCGTTAATAGTCCCGGGCGCGACTCGGAGGCGATAATAGTGATAACGGCCGACCACGGCGAAGAGTTTTTAGAACACGGCCGTTGGCTTCACGGCGCCGGCCTTCACCACGAGTTAGCGCGGGTACCGTTTATAATTAAAGCCCCGGGCTGCAAGCCGGCCGTCGTCGAAGGGCCGGTCAATTTGGTTGATATCCCGCCGACATTGGTCTCGTTGGCGGGCCTCGAAACCCCGCGCGGCTGGGAAGGCTTAGCTCTGGGGCCTTATATTAAGTCCGGTTCCGAGTTGCCGCGCCGGGAGCTACTTTTAGAAGGTATCCACACGATACTCATGCCGTCCGACGACGAGGGGGTCGAATCCAGTATAGAGTTAAACGGTCTGGTGGCGGGAGATTATTATTACCTTAAGGACGAAAACGCCGACGTCGAGTATTTGTACGACCGGCGCCGCGACCGATGGCAGAAAGATAACCTCGCGTCCAACGCCGCCTTTACGGAGGCAGGCGGCGTACTCGCGGAAAGCCGCGACGCGCTGGCTCGCTATAAAAACCGGGTTGAGGAGAGGGCCTTCGGCCAGGGCGAAATTTACCTGCCGCCGGTGCTCGAGAGAAAGCTGAGAACTTTGGGTTACGTGCAATAGGGGGAGGGCGTCGGTAGGTAATTATTCGACCGCGGCCGTGTACGGTCCAAAGGTACTCCCAATCGGAGTAATAGCTATTTAAAAGAAGCGGTTCAGAAATCGGCGTATAAACGGCACAGCGACGAATCCGAGGACTGCGACGGTAACGAAACTTCCGGAAAAGACTGCGGGGGCGGAGCTGCTACTGGTGGGCAGGCCGGACTTCAAATCCGTGCGGCGGCACTAACCCTGTCGCCGGTGGGTTCGATTCCCACCCGCTCCCCCCAAAATTCCCGCCCGGCCGAGCGCCGGGCGTTATAATAAGCGCTACGCGTCGGCAGCATGCGGTAAGTACCGGGATTACGGGACGGGAGCCGCTTTCCCGGCGCAACGGCCCGGAGCCCTTGACCTGTGGCCTCCTATGGTTTATATTTAACCGCCGATAGTACTGAGAGGGCCGTTTCTACGGTTATTTTCCGGTGGTGACGCGTTTATGGTAGAAACGATTTTGAACTACGTGTTGTGGGAAAACCGCGTTGCGGATTACCTGAAAGTCTTGGGCGCGGTCGTGGGGGGCGTTATCGTCCTCCGAATCCTCAAGTACGTCGTCGTCAGGCGCGTCGCGGCGTGGGCGAATAAAACGAAGGCGCCTATCGACGACAAGCTCGTTAATAGTATCGCGAAAGCGCTTTTGCCGTTGCTCTACCTGGGTACGGTATATGTGGCGCTGGGGTGTTTGACCATTCAACCCGACGCGGCTCGCGCAATCGAAATCGTCGCGAAGATTTTACTGACCTTTTTGGGGGCCCGTTTTATTATCGCGGTACTGGTGAACACCATTAAGTATTATTGGTTGGCCAAGGAGGAGAACGAGGCGAGGGAACGGACCGTAAGGGTGCTGATGCCCATTATAAAGATCGCCGTATGGATAGTGGCCGTAATCTTCATGTTCGACAACCTGGGCTTCAAGGTGACGACGGTCGTCGCGGGCCTGGGCATCGGCGGCGTTGCGGTGGCGCTCGCGGGCCAGGCGATATTGAAAGACCTCTTCGGCTACTTCTCGATATTGTTCGACCGGCCTTTCGAAATCGGCGACTTCATAACCGTCGGCGATAAATCGGGGACCGTCGAAAAAGTGGGCGTCAAGACCACCCGGCTGACGAGCTTGAGCGGCGAGCAGCTCATTTTCTCCAACGCCGACCTCACGGACTCGCGGGTCCAAAATTACAAGCGGATGGAACGGCGCCGGGTGGCGTTCAAAATAGGCGTGACGTACCAGACGCCGCCGAAGAAGTTGAAAGAGATCCCCGGCATAGTAGAGAAAATTATCGCCGAGGTCGAAGACGCCGATTTCGACCGCGCGCACTTCCACTCCTTCGGCGATTTCAATTTAATTTTCGAAATAGTATACTTCGTCTGCGGGAACGACTATAAAAAATATATGGACGTACAACAGCAGATAAACGTCGCCATGTTCGACGAGTTCGCCAAGCGTAAAATCGACTTCGCGTACCCGACGCAGACGATATTCTTGCCTAAACCCTAAAAACCCCAGGGGGACGAGATGGACCCGGTATTAGTTAAAAATGATATCTATTGGCTCGGCGTACACGACCCCCACCTCGACGCGTTCGAGGTCGTGCTGCCGACGCCGTGGGGGACGACGTACAACTCATATTTAATTATGGCGGCCAAGCCCACCCTGGTGGAGGCCGTCAAGGTTACGTTTCGCGACGAGTACGTCGAGAAGTTGAAGTCTTTAATCGACCCCCTCAAGATAGAATACCTCATATTGAATCACACCGAGGCGGACCATTCCGGCGCGGTCCCCTGGCTCGCGGAAGTGGCGCCCAACGCCCGGGTCGTGACGTCGAAGGCCGCGAGCCGCCAAACACACCAGCTCTTCCACCTCGAGCGAGAACCGCTGGCCGTGGGCGACGGCGACAGCCTCGAGCTGGGCGACCGCGAGTTGACGTTTATCAGCGCGCCGTTCCTTCACTGGCCCGACACGATGTTCACCTATTCGCCGCGGGACCGCGTACTGTTTACCTGCGACGCCTTCGGCGTACATTTCTGCGACGAGCGGGCGGTGTTCGACGACGAGGCCGGCGACTTCGCCGGGCCTTACCGGTACTACTTCGACAATATAATGCGGCCGTTCCGCGATAAGGTGCGCCAGGCGGTGGATAAAATCGCCACCCTTGACGTGGACGTAATTTGTACCGGCCACGGGCCGGTTTTACGGACGGACCCGCGTAAATACGTAGAGCTTTACCGGACGTGGAGCGAGGAACCCGACGAAGGGCGCGTCAAACCGCTCGTCGCCGTATTCTACTCCGGCGATTACGGCAACGTCGCTCAGATGGCCGACCAGATCGCGCGAGGTTTGGCCGCCGCCGGCGCGGAGCCGGTGTTGCGGGACGTGACGTCGATAAAAAGCGGAGAAGTTTCGGCGTTGCTCGGCGAGGCCGCCGGCCTTCTTATCGGCGTACCGGCGGTCGCGGACGACGCGCTCGAGCCGGTGGAAAGGGTTTTAGCGGAGGCGGCGAACGTGGTCGGCGGGAAACCGGCGGCGGCGTTCGGGCCGTTCGGCACGACGGGGGAGGCCGTTCAGCGGGTGGAAGGCCGCTTAAAGGAAGCGGGGGCGAAGCTGGCCCGGCCCGCGTTAGCGGTGGATTTCGCTCCCGACGAGGAGGTATTCCAACGGTGCCGCGCGTTCGGCCTGGACTTCGGCGCGGCGCTGGAACCGGCTTAGGTTAAATAGTAAATTAAAGACCCGGCCTCGAGCCGGGTTTTTTTGATTTACGCAACGTCGTCGTCGGCGTATCGTTCAAAGCAGGCCTATGGCGACCGTGAGCCCGGTGGCGGTAGGTTCGACTTTGATACGCGACTGGGCTTCTTTGTCGGCCGGCAGGTCCGAGACGTCCCAGTCCGCGAGGTGCGCGTCCACGTACGCGTCCATCATCGAATAGGTGAGGGCCGCGACGAAGAGCCACCCCCAGAATTCGGTCTCGACGATGTAGTTTTCATGCTTGGCGAGTTTATCGCGTTTGATTTTTTCGTCGGTTGCCTCGCGGGCTTCGCGTAAATACCTCCTGGCGATGACGTAGTTATCCACCGCCATATAAAGCGTTCCCGCCTGGGCGGCTATTATCCCGCCCGCCTTCCAGTACTTGCCGTTGTAAATCTGGCCCCACCCGGGAACCGCGAACGACCGCCAGAGCGCTCCCGTCGGCGAACGCTTTTTACGGGCCAGCGCGAGCTCGGCCAAGGCCGTCGAATCGTAGTAACCCTCTCCCTCCAGCGGCGCCAACGTCGCGGCCTCCGCTTTCTTGGCTTCGTCTTCGGCGACGTTGATGTCTACCGCGGCGGCGGCCGTCGCCAGCGCACCCAATATGATAATGGCGCGTAGCATCGTCGCGGCGATAATATCGCAACGAGGCCGGCGCGTCAAGCGGATACCGCCGACGCCGCCCGGGGAACAAGGCCGTTGTAGAGTAAAGGGACATGGTACCCACCAGGATATGGTAAAGTTGAGTTGGATAAACCGCTCGACTTTCGCCAAAATCCGGAGGTGGCGTACCGATGTCCCGACTAAAGTATAAGGATATATGTGGAGGAGAGCAACGGA
>DATKVX010000030.1 GCA_035529855.1 bacterium | reverse complement strand
GGGCGGGGCGATAGCGGGCGGCGCCGGGGTTTACCCCGCTGTGGCGATATGGGCGGCTTACCCGTTCGCCGCGGCCTTGGGGTGCCACGTCGGGGCCGGCGCCGTCGGCGAAAGCGCGCCTAACCGGGGGGCAGCCATCGGCTACGCGACGTTGGCGGCGTACGGCGAGACCGCACTGTTGGGCGGCGCCGTATTAGTCATTAAGGCCACGCACCGCGACGTCAAAGACGTATATATGAACGATATATACTGGGGAGTTTTCATCTTCGACGTAGTCAGTAAACCTTTTCTCGTAACGTACGTTTACAATAAGGCGAAAAAGGCCGCTCCGGTAAGCGAAGAAGCGCGCGTCTCTTTCGAGCCGTACGTAGCCGCGGCGGCGGGGAGCGACGGCGCGCCGGTGCCGCTGTACGGCGTTACGTTTTCTTTTTAATATTTAATCGAATACCGCCCGCTTCAGCGGGTGGTGCCTAACCCGCGACGCGTCGAACCGCCGGCTTAAGCCGGCGGCCTATTAACATACTACCCCTAAAAGACCTGCGCCGACCCGAGGGCCGGCCCCAGAAAGTAAAAGATACCCGCTTCAGCGGGCGGTGCCTAACCCGCGACGCGTCGAACCGCCGGCTTAAGCCGGCGGCCTATTAACATACTACCCCTAAAAGACCTGCGCCGACCCGAAAGCCGGCCCCAGGGAGTAAAAAAGATACCGCCGGCTTCAGCGGGCGGTGCCTAACCGGCGAAGCGTTAACCGCCGGCTTCAGCCGGCGGCTTAAAACGCCTCGTCGAACACGAGATATATCCCCTGCGAGTCCTTGCCGCGGCCGTAGTCGACGCGCACGCGGGCCTCGCCGTCGCGGACGAGGTCGAGGCGCAAGCCCCCGCCGGCGGTGAGCACCACGTGGTCGAACGAGAAGTCGGCCATCGTGAAGCCGACGTCGCCCACGTCCACGAAGAGCGCGCCCACCAGCCGCCACCACAGCGGCACCCGGACCTCCTCCTGGTAGGCCACGAGCCACCGGCCTCGCGCCCGCCCCTCCGGCTCGCCCCGCAGAATCGCGGAGCCGCCCAGCTCCGCCATCGCCCAGAACGGCGGCGCGCCGTCGCGGCCCGAAAGGAACAACCGGTTGGCGCAGGTCCACTTCCGCCCCAGCCGCTCCACCGTCCAGAAGAACCGCGCGTCGGCCTCGTACCACCGGAAGGTGTAGTCCGAGCCCGCGCCCTCGTCGAAGACGGAAAACCGTCCCCGCAGGAACAAGCCCTCCGTCGTCGTATGGCGGCGGTCGCGGGTGTCGTACTCCGCGAAGGCCGTGGGCCCGACGATAAGGCCCCCCTCGACGCCCGGCGCGTACGCCGGCCCGGGCAGGTATCCGGGCGGGAGCCCCTCCGCGTCCGGCGCCCACTCGACTATTTTATAATTCTCCGCGAAGGCGCCCAGGCCGCCGTAAAACGGCCCGACGACGCGACGGTACCCCTTGACGTCCGCGCGCAGCATCTTGCGCGTGTAGCGCGCGTAATACGTCTTGGGTACGTCTTGGGAGCCGGGGGGAGGTCGGAACGCCGTGGGGTACTTCTCGAAGCGGTCCTCGGCCAGCAGCCGCCAATCGCCGGTCGGGGAGTACAGGTCGCCGTTGAGGTCGAAGCGGAACTGGCGGTGCCAGGTGTAGACCGCCATCGGTTGGACGTACGAGTCGCGCGTATCGGGCGAGCTTTCGGGGAGGCGGAAGAAGGCCGCCGCGTACGCGCCGAAGGCCGGGCCGGTATCGGGGGTGTAGTACCCGAAGGGCAGGCCGGCCCAGGTGACGGCCCACGCCGGAGCGGCCGCGATAGCCACGATTATCGCCGTCGGCCTCGCGCGCACGGCGCTATAATAATTAACAATCGAGGGCGGCGCAACCGAAAACTGGCCGACAGTTTCTGTTTACAAGGGGCGCGAGGCGTTGTATTATTTCGGGTGAGGTATTTCGGGCTGCTAATAATGATAACGGCAGCCGCCGCGGCCGCCTGGGCGGACGGCACCGGCGTAATCGCCGCGGAGGTAGGTTGCGGTTACGTCGGCGGCATCGGCGTGGGCCTGGCGGGCATCCCGGTGGGCAACCTGTTCTCCAGCGAACAGTACGCCGGCGGCGGCCTGTGGGGATTCCTTATCGCCTATCCCGCCGGCGTGGGCCTGGGCGTGTACGGTGCCGGCGAGATATGGGGCGACGACGCCGAAAACGACTGGGCGAGCGTCGGCGCCTCGGTGGCGGCGGCGTACGCGTCGGCCGCGGCCGGCTACTTCACGGCGAAATTCAAGGGGTTGTTAATCGGCATGATAGCGGCCCCCGCGGCCTCGACCGCGGCCTATAACCTGGTAAAAAAATCCGCCGACGAAAACGCCGAGAGCGAGGGCGGCGGCGGCTTCTACGTATATACCTCGTTCAATTTCTAAGGAGACTCGAGTTATGCAACCGCGTTCAATCCTAGCATTATTAATAATTTACGCCGGCTCGGCCGCCGCGCTCGTAGACGTGGGGCCGGCCGTGGGCTTCGACTCCCGGCCGCCGGGAGAAGGCGACGCCGTCTACGGCCTGTCGTTGGCGGTGCACGTCGGCCCGGCGTCGGTGTACGCCCGCGGCACCGTAATGCCCACCGACTCCGGGGATGCCTCCTCCGACTTATACGTAGACGAATGGGAA
>DATKVX010000029.1 GCA_035529855.1 bacterium | reverse complement strand
ACCGACAAGAATGTCGGTCCCACGGACGGGAACATCCGACGCCGCCGAGAGTTTTCGTAGGGCCGCACCTTTAGGTGTGGCCGCCATAAGAGCCGGGCCGACCTGAAGGTCGGCCCCTACTTTAATATTAATTTGCGGAGGGCGACCCCACAGCTCGCGAGGAGGCGCCCGAAGCCCGCGGCGGCCGCCGCGCAGCGGCGGCCAAAGCGGTAACGGCGGGTTTAAAACCCTTCATCATCAGCTTTATATCCATCGGCAGGCCGACAGGAATGTCGGCCCCACGTTTTCATTTAACCCGCAAGCCTTTATTCCCCTTCGGCCTCCCGCTCCGCCGCTTTCAGGGCCCGCTTCGCGTCCGCTACCTCCTTTTCCAGCCTCGCCTTGAACGGCTCCCGCGCGGCGAACGCCTCCTCCAGGAACGCCACCATCTTGGGGTAGGCGTCGAGGCGGTTCTGCAGTTTGGCCAGGCCGTGCCCCTCGTCGTCGTACCGTAGGTACACGACCTTATCCTCGCCCAGGACCATACGCGCCGCGGCGACTATCTGCTCGGCCTCGCCCACCGGCACGCGCGGGTCGTTGGCGCCGTGTATCACCATCAGCGGCGAGCGGATGTCCCGGATGTGGTTTATGGGCGAGAAGGCCTCCAACAGCTCGCGGTCCTCCTCCAGCGAGCCGTACTCGTCCTCGCGCAGCGAGACCCGCCACGGCCCGGTATTCTCCAAAAACGTAACTAAGTTGGCGATGCCGACGATATCTATTCCCGCGGCCCAGTGATAAGGCCGCTGCGTGAGCTGGGACAGGACCATGAAGCCGCCGTAGCTCGAGCCGTAGATGGCTACCTTGAAGCGGTCACACCACGGCTGCTCCGCCAGGTACCACCACCCCTCGTAGACGTCGAGTACCGCGTCGAGCCGCTTCTCAACGTTGTCGGCGTCGGCGTACGTCTTGCCGTAGCCCATCGAGCCGCGGAAGTTGGGGACGAAGACGCCGTAACCGGCGTCGAGGAAATACTGGTGGACAGCGTCGAAGTACGGCCGCTGCTGACCCTGCGGGCCGCCGTGGGCGTGGACGACGACGGGGGTGGAGCGGTCGTCCTTCACGCCGGGGGGGACGTAGAGGAAGGCCGGGACCGTCGTCCCGTCGAAGGAGGCGTAGAAGACGAGCTCGGGCGCGACGAACGAGTCAGCCGGGACGCCGGCCAGCGCGGCCTCCGTGACCCGCGTTACGGTCTCGCCCTCTATGTCCCACACGTAAACGTCCGTCGGCGTCGTCGGCGACGAAAAGGTGAACGATAATTTTTCCTCGTCGGGCGAGAAGCGTATGCCCCAAATTACGCCCGCGCCGGGGAGCTTCGGCGGCGCCACGTCCTTCTTCCTTTTAAGGTCGCGGAGGTGGAGGACCGAGTAGCCGTCCTCGTTCGTCGTCCACAGCAGGTAGCGGCCGCTCCACGACGTCTCGAGTTCGGCCACGTCCCAGGGCGGCGTCTCGAGCCACTCGTACTCGCCGCTCGCGAGCTCGTAGTAGGCGAGCGAGAGGAAGTCGCGGCCTTCGTCGGAGGTGAAATAGAGGCCGTAGCCGTCGGCGGCCCACGTCACCGCGCCTATTTCGAGCTCGCCCTCGTGGGGCGTGAGGTGGCGCGTCTTGCCGGTCTCCAAATCGACGAGGTATAAATCGCAATCCTGGGAGCCGTTGTAGCGGTAGACAATAAGCTCGTAGCCGTCGGGCGAGAAGACGAGCGGCTCGTTGTAGCCGTCATACCGTATAACCAGGCGGCGCTCGCCGGTCTCCACGTCGTATACGTATACGTCGAAGTAGCGCTCGTCGCGCTCGTTGGCGGCGAAGGCCAGGTAGCGGCCGTCGCGGCTCCAGTCGCCGTAGCGGTATATGACTTTCGGGTTGTCGGTCAGCGCCTCGACGCCCGAGCCGTCGTCGTTCATCAGGTAGAGCTGGTCCCGCTCGTCGCCGCCGACGTTCGTCGCCGCCAGGACCTTGCCCGTGACCGGGTGCGCGACGGCGTACGAGACGCCCTCGTCGAAGGACGTTATCTGCTCCGGGAGGCCGGTGGCCGCGTTCGTGCGCCAGGCCTGCGTGACGCCGGTCGTTTTGTTTCGGAAGAGGACCTCGTCGTAGGGCAGCCAGTAGCCCTGGTAGTTGCCGTGGATATTCAAATATTGTTGGATGGAGTAGCCGCAGGCCGCGGCGCAACAGGCGAATACGGCGGGGATTATCGCGATGAATTTCCGTGGCATATCAGCACCTCGGCCTTCTTGTAACATAACCGCGCGGCGTCGGCAAGCTCGGTTTGCGTGTGGCACCGGCATTCCTGCCGGTGGGGCCGACATTCCTGGGTGGGACCGACATTCTTGTCGGTCATTCCATTAGGGCCGACGTTCCTGTCGGCCCTCTTACTTGAAGGTGGCCACACCTAAAGGTGCGGCCCTACGAAAACTCCTCGGGCGGGGCCGACATTCTTGTCCGTCATATTGACGGCTTCCGGCCGGCGTGCTACCATCGGCCGCGTCAGGGCGTATGTCGAAATCATCTCTACTGACAACTTCGGTTTTCTTCGTCGCCGCGGCGGCGCTGGTCCTCATCCTGCTGCCGGCGGACGGTTTTTTCTCCTCCGACGAGGGCGTGAAGTTCATCCAGCTCCGCTCGCTGGCCGAGAGCGGCTTCCGGTCGGCCCGCATCAATTGGCCCGGCGACGCGCTGGGCCTGGAGCGCCGCTACGCCGTCGTCGAGCGCTTCTTCGAGCTGCGCCGCGGCGAGCTTTATTCGCCGCACGCGCTGTTGTTCGCGTTGGCGTCGGCGCCGGGGTGGCTTCTCTTTGGCTTTCGCGGCCTGTATATTTTGCCGCTGCTGGCCGGCGCGGCGTCGGTGGCCCTGACGATAAAGCTCGCCCGGGCGTTCGGCGTGCGTCGGCCCTGGTTCGCGGGCGCCGTCGTCGCCTTCGCGAGCCCCATATTTTTCTACACGCTGTGTTATTGGGAGCACACGGCCGCGGTCGCGCTGTGGCTGGGCGGCTTCGCGCTGCTCCTCAAACGGTCACCGGCGCGGCTGTCGGTCGCCGGCGCGCTGTGGGGTATGGGCGCGGCGCTCCGGCCCGAGTTCTACTGGCTCGCGGCGTGGAGCATAACCGCGCTATTTTTATTTAACAAAGGCGAACGGCTCCGGACGGGCGTTTGGCCCGCGGCGGCCTTCGCCGTCACCGCGGTGGGCCTCGAGCTGCTGATGCTGGCGGCGTGGGGCCAACCGGCGTTCGTACGGCTGGGCGCCAACCTCGGATACGGCGCGCCGCACGGCCCGGCGGCGTTCCTCTACGGCGTAGGCCACTCGCTGGTGCCCGTCTTCCCCTGGTACTTGGGCGCGGCCGCGGCCGGCGTAGTCCTATTCGCACTTATAGGCGTGAAATGGCGGCCCGGCGCGTACGTCGCCGCCGCCGGCGCGGTACCGCTGACGTTGGCGTATTGGCAATTTTTCCGGGGCCACGCGACGCCGCTCGCGGCCGCCTTTCCGGCCGTCTTCGGCCTCGCCTTCCTGGCTCGAGCCGAAGTGCGGCGCTCGTTCCGGGGGGTGTCGCCGCTCGAGAAGTCGTTCTACGTCGCCGCCGCGGCCTTCGCGGCCACGCTGTTCGTCGTCGTCCCCGATACCAGCGGCTACGGCTGGGGGCCGCGGTTCCTGCTGTACGTCGTACCCGCCGCGGCCGTCGCGTTGGCCAGGGCGGCCGCGGGGGACGGCGCGCGCGGCCGGGCCCTGCGGGCGGCCTTCATAATCGCCCTCGCGACGCTGTCCGCCGCCACGCAGCTCTTCGGCCTGTTCCGCTTCGCCGCGACGAAGGCCGCCCACGGCGACCTCGTCGCCGACCTCGCCTCGCGCGCCGCGGCGCCGGCCTTGACCAATAAATGGTACCTCCCGGCGTACGCCGCGCCGTTGTACTTCCGCCAGCCGTTCGTGCTGGTTGAGGAGGAGGGGCGACTAGCGGAAGTAGGCGCCGGGCTGGCCGCGCGGGGCGTACGGCGCGCGTACTTCGTGAGCGAGCTGCCGACGGCGCCGCCCGAGCGCGACGACTATATCCTGGGCCTGACGACTACGCTGGCCCGCGATTTCGACGTGGTGGACGTGGGCCCGGTTGGGGGCTCGAGCCGGCGCCGGTCCGGCGTCTTACGGTGGTATATTTGGCTTTTAGAGGTTCCCTCGTCGCTCCCCAGCCGGTAGTTTTTTAAGATTCCTATATGTGGTATGAAGAAAACGGGCCGATTCGACGTTCGGGGGGATAGAAGGAAGCGTTTTTACCGGGGTGTTTTGGGGATATTATAGTTGCACAGGGGGGCTTTTTGTGCTAGGCTCTCAATTGCTTCGCGAGGAGGGGAAGCGAGCGTATCATGCTTCGTAAGCTTATTAGTATTCCCTTGGCGCTGGCGCTTTCGGCCGGCGCCGTGTTTGCCGCGGTCGACATCCGCGCCGGAAATATCGTGACCGACACGACGTGGAAACGCACCGGGGGGCCGGTCAATATATATGGCGACGTGGCCATCGAGAACGGTGCCACGCTCACGATCGAGGCGGGCGTCGACGTTCGATTTTACGAGGTAAAAGGGACCGGCGGCTACGAGGACGGCGCCGAGCTGGTGGTGCGAAAAGGCACCCTCGTCGCCGAGGGCAAAACCGGCTTACCGGTCAAATTCACCTCGGCCAACGGCGTCAAGAAGATGGGCGACTGGGGCGCCGTCGTCGTCGAGGGCTCGAACCAAATTATACTCGAAAACGCGATAATCGAATTCGCCACCAACGGCCTGCGGCTCGCTAACGTTAATTCGATCGGCTCTTCCCGCTCCTCGTTCGAGGGTACGATCATCCGCTACTGCCTGAACAACGGCGTCCTCGCCTATAACTCCCGCGCCAAGTTATATCATCTGACCGTCGAACATAACGGCTACGCCGGCGTTAAAACCCTTTGGAACTGCTTCGTAACGGCGAATTACTGCGACCTCTGCAACAACGACGGGATGTGGAATTTTTACAACGGCTCGAGCAACAACGTCGACGCCACGAACTGCTGGTGGGGCTCAGCCGACCCGAGCTTCATCAATAGGAGGATTTACGACTACCACGACAACCGCGCGAAGGGCGAGGTGGACTACAGCCCGTACCTAACCGGGCCGTGGCGCGAGGGCGGCAAGGTCCCCAACTACTCGCTGGGTTTCCTCAAAACGTTCTTTAAATAGATATTTAAGTTACCTAAAATGAGCAGAGACCGCGCGGCCGTCGCAACGTCGACGGCGTGCGGTTTCTTTTTTTCGCCGGCGCGCCGCGCGGCGATAGATACGAGTGCTCCGTAACGGCTCGAGCCGCGGGCACTCGAGCTGGTGCCGAGGCGGCTCGGCGTTTTTAATAAATCTAATTAGAAAATGGGAAGAGCCCTCGGTTTTCTAATAAGGAGGTAAGGCCGTGGCGAACTTAGTACTTATCGTAAGCCTCGCAGTAGGAGGGTTGGCGATATTCACGTTGAGAGGCGGGAGAGTGATGTACGCCTTCCTACCCGTCCTGGCCGCCGCCGCGGCGGTGGTCCAAATCGTCGTCGCGAAAACGGCCGTAATAGAAACGCTGCTTTTTTATTTCATAGTATTCCTCATCGGCCTGTCGGGGTTGTACGCGTTTTTGGGCCACGCCTTCAACGCCGACCGCGTCGCCAAGTACATCGGCTGGCCGACGGGCAACCCGTTCCAGTGGGAAGTGGCCGTGTCGAACCTGAGCCACGCGGTCCTGGGCTTCCTCTGCATCTGGATACGGGGCAACTTCTGGGCCGCGACCGTCGTCGCGAGCTCCGTGTGGCTGCTGGGTTGCGGCGTAGGCCACATCCGCGAGATGGTGAAGACCCGCAATTTCACGCCGGGCAACGCCGGGCCGCCGTTCTACTCCGACGTCGTCAAGCCGCTGGTCCTCATCGGCCTGCTTATCGCGTACGTCAGCGGCGCGTAGCGTCGGCGGTTTTCTCGTTGGAATAAATAAGGCCGCCCGGAAGGGCGGCTTTTTTCCCTACGACCAGCTTTTAAATATCCAGGTACACCGTCTTGAGCTGCGTGAAGAACTCCAGCGCCTCCCGGCCCTGCTCCCGCGAGCCGGAGGACGACTCCTTGTAGCCGCCGAAGGGGACGTGGCACGCCGCGCCGACGGTCGGCGAGTTGACGTGGACCACGCCGGCCTCGATTCGTTTTATATACCTCATCGCCCGGCCAAGGTCCTTGGTGACCAACGTCGCCGACAGGCCGTACGCCGTATCGTTCGCGAGCGCTATGGCCTCGTCGAAGTCGTCGTAGGCGATAACGGCCAAGACCGGCCCGAAGACCTCCTCCCGCCAAATAGTCATCTCGGGCGTGACGCCCACGAAGACCGCGGGCTCGACGAAGAAGCCGTGCTGCAGGTCGCCGTAGTCGAGGCGCCGGCCGCCGCAGGCCAGCGTCGCGCCCTCCTCCTTCGCAACCTCGATATGGCCGAGCACGTGCGCGAGCGCGTCGGCGTCTATGAGGGGGCCCATATCCACGTCGTCGCGCAGGCCGTCGCCGACGACGATTTTTCCGGCCGCCGCGGCGACTTTGGCGACGAACTCGCCGACGCGGCCCCGCGGGATTATCGCCCGGCTCGTCGCCGTGCACTTCTGGCCGGTGGAGCCGAAGGCGCCGTCGGCGGCGTACGCCGCCGCGCGCTCGACGTCGCCGTCGCCCGCCAGGAGGAGCGGGTTCTTGCCGCCCAGCTCGAGCTGGACCTTGACGAGGCGTCGGTGGGCCTTCGCCGCCAGCGCCTTCCCCACGTCGCTCGAGCCGGTGAACGATATGGCGCGAACGTCCTCGCTCTCGCAGAAGACGTCGCCCAGCTCGGCGCCCGGGCCGTAGACCATGTTCGCCACCCCCGCCGGCAACCCCGCGTCCGCCAGGCACTCGAATAGATGCACCGCCGTGAGCGGTGTGTTGGTGGCCGGCTTGAGGACGGCCGTGTTGCCGGCGACCAGCGCCGGCGCGAGCTTCCAGGCCGGGATGGCGACGGGGAAGTTCCACGGCGTGACGAGGGCGACCACGCCCAGCGGCTCGCGGAGGGTGTAGAGGAAGGTGTCGCGGCCGTCGGCGGGGAAGGTCCGGCCGCCCAGCCGCCTCCCCTCGCCGGCGAAGAACTCGAATATCTGCGCCGCCCGCAGCGTCTCGCCGCGCGCCTCGCGTAGGGTTTTGCCCTCCTCGCGGGTGAAGTCGCGGCCTATGTCGTCGGCGCGCTCGCGGAGCAAGGCCGCGGCCCGGGCCAGGTACTCGCCCCGCTCGGGCGCCGGCGTATCGCGCCAGGCCGGGAACGCTTTCGTCGCGGCCTCGAGCGCGGCGAAGGCGTCGGCGCGGCTGCCGCGCGAGTGTATACTCACCAGCTCGCGGATGTCGGCGGGGTTGGCGTTCTCGTGGAGTTCGCCGTCCGCGGGGACCCAGCCGCCGTTTATGTAGTTGTGGAAAGTGTCGGGCATATCGTCGGAGGTTATGGTTCTTTATCGCCGGCCGTCTCGAGCCACGCCTCCACGTACGGGAGGACATCGGCTACGAAGGCGCTCGTGGCCGACAACGCGGCTTCAGCGGCGCTTTCCTCCGCGGGTATCGGCTCGTAGTCGAATTGGAGGCGCACGTCCAACAGCCGTTGGAGCCGCCCCGCCATTTCGGCTTCGAACGACTTATCCTCGTAGACGAAAAGGCGGTTGAAGTTGGCGACGACGGCTGAGTGCCGTTTATAATGTAATCCCCGCGTCGCGAGGGCCGCGGTCGCGGCGTAAAACGCGGCGTAATACGCCTCGTGGACCGCGCTCCGGTAGGCGCGCGCGGCTAAGTTTCGTTCCGCCGCGGCGAGGGCTTCCCGCGCCGCCGTCACGTAGTGTTTGACCGTCTCGAGGAGGGTCATATCGGCACGCCCTCCTTTTTGACGTTTTTTATAAAGAAATAGCTCGCCCGGCGGCGGAAGGATTCCTCGGTGTAGGCGAGGGCCTGGATGAGGAACGGGAACCCGTACCGGGCCGCGACGTCGCAGGCGAGGTCGGACAGGGCGCCCCGCGCCTCCACGAGGTCCGTGCCCTCGGCCAGGAAGACGATGACGTCGACGTCGCTGTCGGGGGCATCGTCTCCCCGCGCCCGGGAGCCGTACAGGATGACGCGCTCGACGGCGCCGCCGAACTTCTCGCGCACCTCGGCGGCGAATTCCCGCAGCGCCCGCCGCCACGTCGCCTCGTCCGCCGAGTTCTCCTCATCTCGAGCCACGGCCTGATTATAAAGTCTACGGGGGCGGGCGTCAAGGGTCAAGGGCTTCTCCGACCGTGGTCGCCGTTTACAATCGATAAAAAAGGCAACCCGCGGGGGTTGCCTTCTTCATTGCGAAAAATCCGCTAAATTCTTAGCCGCCCATATGGACGCGTTCGGCGGTCTCGAGCGGGATGAAGCCCTCCTTCATCAGCAATTGGGTCTCCGCCCGGGCTTTGCGGATAACGTCCTCGGCCTGCTTGAGTAGCTCCTCGGGGGAGGCTTTGATGCGGGCGATGCCCTGCTCGATAGCTTTAAGGCCCACGGCGACGGCCTCCCGCGGATAGACCGCCCACTCGTCCATCGTCGGGATAAGGTACTCCTCGTGTATGCCCTTGTCGTAGGCGATGTCGGCCAGCTCCTGCGCTGCGGCGATGGCCATCTCGTCGGTGATGGTCTTGGCCTGGACGTCCAGCGTGCCGCGGAAGATGCCGGGGAAGCCCAGCGAGTTGTTGACCTGGTTGGGGAAGTCGGAGCGGCCGGTGGCGACGATGCGGGCGCCCGCCTCGTGCGCTTTCCACGGCCAGATTTCCGGGACCGGATTGGCGCACACGAAGACGACGGCGTCCTTCGCCATACGCGCGATCCACTCCGGCTTGACGGTGTCGGGCCCCGGCTTGGACAGCGCGATCATAACGTCGGCGCCCTTGGCCGCTTCGCCCGGGCCGCCGGTCACGTTCTTCTCGTTCGTTATCTCGCAGAAATGCCACTTCTCCTTGAACTCGCCGCCTTTGAGGTCGTCGCGGCCGGCGTGCAGCGTGTCCTTGGAGTCGCACATTATGATGTGCTTGGCGTCGATGCCGAACTTGATGAGGACCCGGGCGATGGCGATGCAGGAGGCGCCGGCGCCGACCATGACGACCTTGACGTCCTCTTTCTTCTTGCCGACGATGCGGAGGGCATTAATGACGCCGGCCGTCGTGACGGAGGCCGTGCCCTGCTGGTCGTCGTGCCACACCGGGATGCGGGCCTTCTCCCGCAGCGTCTCGAGTATGCGAAAGCACTTGGGCTGGGCGATGTCCTCGAGGTTTATGCCGCCGAAGCACGGCTGCAGCTTGAGGACGAAGTCGATAATCTCGTCCGGGTCCCTGGTGTCGACGCAGATCGGGAAGGCGTCGACGCCGCCGAGGTATTTGAACAGTAGCGCCTTGCCCTCCATCACCGGCATCGCGGCCTCCGGGCCGATGTCCCCCAGGCCCAGTACCCGCGTCCCGTCCGAGACGACGGCGACGAAGTTGGCCTTGTTGGTGTGAACGAACACCTTCTCCGGGTGCCTGGCGATATCCTTGCAGGGCTCGGCCACGCCCGGCGTGTACCAGATCGCGAAGTCGTCGAACGACGCGACGCGGCACTTGGGCGTAATCTCCACCTTGCCGCGGTAGAACGGGTGCAGCTTCATCGCGTCCTGGCCGGGTTTCTTGGCCTTTTCGATCAACTCTTTTTCGTTCTTCAATTTATCCTCCTTAAAGGGAACTTAACGCGGGCTTAGGTCGACGGCGGCGCCGCGCTAAAAGAACGCTCGTGAAAGTAATCACGATATATTTGCTATGCAAAATGCCGCGGCGGGCCGGGGGTGGCCCGTCTCGCGGAACACGTCATATAATAACACAAAAGCGGCGGCGGTGCAAAGGGAAAGGGCCGAGGCGGGTAAATACCGGGCGGTAGTTCCGGCCGGCGTTGTTAATACGCGGCGCTCGAGCCGGGCAGGCGGAACCGCCTGACGCCGGGGCTTAAAATACGTTACCCAGGCTAAAAATATGACCCGAACGCCGAGAAGTTCAACGCCGGGCCGACGAACACGGCCCAACAAACCGCCGGCGGGTAGCCAATTTCCGCGAATTTTTCGTTATCTTTTGGTTCGCCCGGGCCGTCGACGTATAGCGACGTGCGGACCCCCACGCCCAGGAAATCCCACAACCAATAGCTGACGTCCAGGTGTGAAGCCCACGTATCCGAGAGCACGTACCGCGTTTGGATAGGGTCGCCGGTGCGGCGCGTCGGCTTAACCCTGCGCGTAAAACCGGATTGAAACGACGTCCTCAACCACTCGACGACGCGGAGGTCGCAACCCAAATATATGCCGGGTTGGAACGAGCCGTACCACCGTGATACGTCATGAAACGGCGAGGGGGGGGTATATATTCCGGTGACCTCGAGGCATCCGGCCACCGAAAAAGCGGCTGGCGGGCGGACGAAGAAAAACCAACGCAGGTAAAAATCATGGTGGTATGCGGCGACCCAGGGGAACGGGTCGAAGGGGCTCCTGGGGTCTTTATAGACGTAACCGGGTTCAACCTTTAAATCGTACGCTACGCCCAGTCGCTTTACGCGCAAATCCAAGCCGACGGCCCAGGTCAACTCCGGCGTGTCGTCTCTCGGTATATCGCCTTTTACATCTTGCAAGAAATAGCCGGCGCCTCCCCCGAAAACCAGCTCGGCGTTTTCGCCAGGAGGCGCGGCCTCAACGCTAAGCCCCAGGGCGAGAAGACACCCAAGGGCCCATAACGTTGTTATAACGTTTCGCATAGTACGGGCGTAATCGTGGTTATGTAGCTGCAATCCGTGGTTCCCCACGACCGGTATCCATAATAACATAAAATGTAAAAGGGGCGCGCGTGCAAACGAGGGAGACGGCGTCGCTCCTCGGGTCGCCGGTCGACTTCTTTTTTTATTGAAAATTAACCGCGACCGGCTATAATAGCGCAAAAGGCCGCTGCGGCCTTAAGACGTCGGCGTCGACGTCTTTCATTTTTACGCCGCGCCCGGGCCCTTACTATGCGCCTTCTCGTCATAACCAATATGTACCCCCGCGACGAAGACCCCTCCTTCGGGTCCTTCGTCTACGAGCAGGTGGAGTCGCTGCGGGCCGCGGGCCTGGCCGTCGACGTCTACTTCATCCAGGGGTACCGCGACCGGCTGGCGTACCCCCGCGCCGTCCGCGAGCTGCGCGCGCGCCGGGGCGACTACGACCTCTTCCACGCCCACCACGCGTACTCCGCCGCGGCGGCCCTCGTTGCCGGCGCCCGGCCGCTGGTCATGACCGTCCACGACAACCCGGTGGTCACGAATCCGCTGTATCGGCGGTTCGCCCGGGCCGTGGCCCGCCGCGCGGACCGCTTCGTCGCCGTGACGCCCGCCGCCGCCCGCGCCATGGCTCCCGTGGAATGCGACGCCATCCCGATGGGGACGGACCTCGAGCTCTTCCACCCGCGCGACAAGCGGGAATGCCGCCGCGAGCTGGCCCTGGACGCCGACAAGAAGTACGTCCTCTTCCCGGCCGACCCGAACCGCGCGTCGAAGCGGTACGACCTGGCGCGGGAGGCGGTGGCGCTCGCGCGCCGGCTCGAGCCCGCGCTCGAGCTCTTGACGTTTCACCCGGCGCCGCGCGAGCTGGTGCCCGTGTACTTCGGCGCCGCGGACGTCGTAGTCGTCACCTCCGACGTGGAGCTGGGCCCGCTTACGGTCAAGGAGGCGGTGGCGTCGGCGCGGCCGGTAGTGAGCCGCCGCGTGGGCGACGTCGACTTCCTCGAGCGCAGCGACGCCTGCCTCCCGGTGGGCGACGACGCCCGGGACGTTGCCGAAGGCATAGTCGCGGCGTTGTCGCTGCCGCCGGTGGGCCCTTCGGCCGTGGAGCCTTACGGAATGAAAGCGGTGGCGCGGCGGCTGATTTTGTTGTATAATGAAGTCGTCGGCGGCCGGGCCCCCGAAGCCGGCGCGAAATAGGAAGCCAAGGCAAGGGCCGCGATACCCGCCGGGCCGTTGGAAACGATAGTTTATTACGCCGAAAGTACCAGCCGCGCCGAAACTGCGGCGGCGGCTTTTTATTTATGGCCGAATTCACCGTAGCCCTGGACGCGCGCTACCTCGCCGGCGAGGCCAAGGGAATAGGGCGCTACCTCCACACGCTGCTGGCCGGCATGTCGGCGCTGCCGGCCCCGCCCGCGTTCGTGCTCGTTTCGGACCGGGAGCTCGAGGCGGCGTATCCGGCGCTCTCGCTTAAGGCCGTGGTCGCGACCGGCCGGCCCGTCTACGCGTGGGAGCAGTTCGTCTTGCCCCGGGTGCTGCGCCGGCTCGGCGCCGACCTCTTTCACGCGCCGGGTAACGCGCTTCCGCTCGAGCCGCCGTCGCCGACGGTCCTCACCCTCCACGATACGATGATGTTCGAGCGGCGCTTCCACACCTTCGCCGCCAACCGTTACTATGTCTATCAATCGTGGGTGCTCAAGCGCGCCGCGCGGCGCTGCGCCGCCATAATCACGGTCTCGCGGACGTCGGCCGGAGACATTGCGCGTCGGCTGGGGCCGCGGGCGGCGGCCCGCGTCACCGTCATCGAGGAGGCGGTGGACCCGGTCTTCTTCGAGAAGCGGACGCCGGCGGAGCTGGCGGCCTTCCGCGAGCGCCTCGGCCTGCCGGCCCGCTACATGCTGCACCTGGGCGCCGCCTTCCCGCGCAAGAACACCCGGCTCACGGTCGAGGCGTTCGGGCGCGTCGCGGCCGACGCGGCCGTGCCGGACCTGGTAATCGGCGGCGTAGCCGGCGACGACGAGGCGACGGTGCGCGGCTGGGCGAGCGAGGCCGGCGTCGCCGCGCGCGTCCGCGTGCGGCCCTATCTGCCGCGCGACGACCACGCGCTCTTGGTGGCGGCGGCGGAGATGCTGCTCTACCCGTCGGCGTACGAGGGGTTCGGCCTGCCGGCGCTGGAGGCCATGGCGGTGGGCGTGCCGGTGGTGGCGGCGCGGCGAGGCGCGCTCCCCGAGACCTGCGGCGACGCGGCCTTCTACGTCGAGCCGGAGGTCGACGAACTGGCTGCGGTGATGCGGTTCCTGGCGACGGACGAGGGGGAGAGACGCAAGCTGGCCGCGGCGGGCGGGGAACACGTCAAAAAATTCTCGCCGCGGCGGATGGCGTCGCGGACGCTGGAGGTCTATCGGGCGGTACTGGCGGCCACGAAAAGTTGACACTTCCGCGGTAAGTTATGCTAAATTCCGCCTTTCGTAAAGCCGTCCACCGCTGAGGTTTGGATTTGAAAGTACTACTTATAGCGTCCGAGGTCCCGTACCCGCCCACCGATTCCAACCGGGCGTGCTACTACCACCTTTTGCGCCGCCTCGCCGGCAAGCACGAGTTCACGGTACTGGCGATGTCGTCGGCCGACGCCGCCGGCGCCGCCGCGGAACTCGAGCCGTACGTCAAAGAACTGGTAGTCGTCCCCCACGAGTTAAAGAAGACGGTCTGGCGGCGCGCGCGTTCGCTATTTTCGTCGCTGCCGTTCGGCGTCCGCCTGTTCCGGAGCAAAGAGTACGCCCGGGCGTTGGGAGAGCTGCTGGCGCGCGAGAGCTTCGACGTCATCGTCGCCGGCAACGTGAACATGGCGCAGTATACCGTCGGCCTGGAGGGCACGCCCAGGGTCCTCTTCCCCCAGGATGCCTGGTCGCTCTACTACCGGCGCCAGATGAAGCACGCGGGCAACCCGGCGGCCTTCGTGTACAGCTGGCTGCAGCATTTGAAGCTGCGGCGCTACGAGCGGCGCACGTACGGCCGCTACGACGGCTGTATAATGGTGGCGCAGCGGGACGCCGATATCGTGCGCGCGGTGTGCCCCGGCCTGCCGATATACTTCGCCCATTCGGGCGTCGATATCCCGCCGCTGGAGGACGCGGCCAAGGAGCCGCACTCCGTCGTCTTCTCGGGCGTTATGGACTACCCGCCCAATAAGGACTGCGTCTGCTACTTCGCGAACGAGATCTTCCCGTTGATAAGGGAGAGGGTCCCGGAGGCCGCGTTCCACGTCGTCGGGAAGAACGCCGGCCCGGAGGTCCGCGCGCTGGCCGAGAAGCCCGGCGTGGTCGTGACGGGGACCGTCCCCGACCTTATCGCGTACATCCGGCGGATGGAAATATACGTCTGCCCGATGCGCCTCGGCTCCGGGATGAAGATGAAGATCGTGGAGGCGCTGAGCGCGGGACTTCCGGTGGTGAGCACCTCGGTGGGCGCCGACGGGATGGACCTGTTGGTGGCGGGGCGCGACTTCGTCGTCGCGGACGGGCCGGCGCCCTTCGCCGCGGCGGTGGTCGAGCTGTTGAAGGACGAGGGCTCGCGGCGCCGCTTCGGCCGCTCGGGCCGCACCGCGGTCAAGAAGGCCTACACCTGGGACGCGTACGCCAAGGCGTGGCGTAAAATTCTGGCCGACGTCGCCGCCGGCGAGGGGAAAACGTAACCTTCGCCGAGAATTGGCTAATAAACAGCCGCCCCGCGGGGGCGGCTTTTTTTATAGCGTGGCGTCGGGTGTTACAAGCCGTGGGGCCGACGTTCCTGTCGGCCTTGAAGGTGGCCGCACCTGAAGGTACGGCCCTACGAAAACCCCTTGGGTGGCACCGGCATTCCTGCCGGTGGTTTCAGGTGGTAACACCTGACGGCACTGGGGAAGCTCCCTTAGAGTGGCGTCGGGTGTTACCACCCGAC
>DATKVX010000028.1 GCA_035529855.1 bacterium | reverse complement strand
CGCGTGAAGGCGCTGTTCCGGTAGGGGCGCGTTGTAGGGGCGTAACGCGTTACGCCCCTACCCGCAACCACGTGCCCCTACCCGGCCCCACAGCCGCCCCGCCCCCGGCCGGCTTTTCTTTTTGCCTAAAATACACGTATATGTTAATTTTACGGCGTGAAGGTTGCGCTCGTATACCCCGACTACGCGCCGTCCAAGACGCTCGCCGCGCCCGCCGACTACGGCTTCTACGCCGAGGGGATATCGTCGGTGGCCGCGGTCCTCGAGGACGCGGGCCACGACGTGACGCTGTTGCACCTCATCGGCCGGCCCGGCCGCGACGAGTTCGAGGCCGGGGTGCGCGAGGCCGCGCCGGACGTCGTCGGCTTCTCGTCGCGCACTACCATCTGGCCCGAGATTAGGCGGCTGGCGGGCATCGCGCAGGAGGCGACCGACGCGCCGGTCGTCGCGGGCGGCGTCCACGCTACCCTCGCGCCGGAGGAGGTTGCCGGCTCTCCCGAAATCGACGTCGCCGTCGTCGGCGAGGGCGAGTACCCGCTGCTCGAGCTGTGCGACGCGCTGGAGGCGGGCCGCGACTGGCGCGCCGTCGACAACCTCTGGTTCCGCGAGAACGGCGACGTTCATAAAAACCCGACGAGGCCGCTCATCGAGGACCTCGACGCGCTGCCGCTGCCGGCGTACGACATCTACGACAAGAATATCCTCTACGACGTCGCCATCGACACCGGGCCGGTTATGCTCTCGCGCGGCTGCCCGTATATGTGCACGTACTGCTGCAACCACCAGCTCAAGCAGGCCTACCCCAACCGCAAGCACTACGCGCGCTTCCGCTCGCCGGCGCGCTCGATTGATTATATCGAGAACCTTCGGGCGACTTTCCCCAACGTCAAATATCTAAACATCACCGACAACATCCTCCCGCTCGAGCGCGATTGGTTCTTCGAGTTCATCGAGTTATATAAGGAGCGCGTCGGCCTGCCCTTCACCTGCCGCTACCGCTACAACCTCGTCGCCCGGGACGTACTCGAGGCGTTGAAGGGGGCCGGCTGCTACCTCGTCCACTTCGGCCTGGAGTCGGGCAGCGAGGAGCTGCGGCGGACGGTCCTCAACCGCCAGATGGGCAACGAGCAGATCGAGGAGGCGCACCGCCTCTGCCGGGAGGTGGGGCTGGCGACGCTCACCTACAACATGGTCGGCCTGCCCCACGAGGACAAGGCGCTCTTTCTGGATACCGTAAAGTTGAACGCGCGCGTGCGGCCCAACCGCATCGTCTTGTCCGTCTTCTACCCCTACCCCCACACCGCGCTCCACGAGCTCTGCGAGCGCGACGAACTGCTGGCGCCGGTCTTCGACTACGAGAGCGAATCGTACCTCGAGCAGCCGGCGTTCCCGGTGGCGCAGGTGCGCTTCTGCCAGGCGTACTTCGTGCCGGCGATACGTTATTATCAAATACTGGGCCGGCTCGGCCTTGTCGGCCGGGCGCTGGCGCGCGCGAGCGACGCCTTTTATAAATCGCGCCTCCTACCGCACAAAGTCTTAGTAGCCGTGGCTAAGTTAGGCCGCTCGCTTTACGACGGGACGAAGCTCTTCGTACGGCGGCGGCTGCCCGGCCTCTACGTAAAGCTCCGCGATTGGCGGGTAAGGCGGGCGTGACCTCAAGCGGGGAAGATATGGACCGCGCGAAATTGTTCATATACCGCCGTTGGCTGCAGCAAGGACAGCGCGACCTCAACGCCGCCGAGGTCCTGCGGCGAAACGACGTCTACGAGTGGGCGACGTTCCTGGCGCACCAAGCCGCGGAGCGCGTTCTCAAGGCGTACCTTTACTACCACGACGAGACCTCGGTGATAGGCCACTCCATACGCTCGTTGGTCCATAAATGCGGCGCCCGCGACGCGGCCTTCGAGGCCATCCACGACGCCGGCAAACTCGACGACTTCTACGCGGCGCCGCGCTTCCCCGACAGCTTCGCCGAAGAGGTCCCGGCCTACGCCGTAACGCCCGAGCAGGCCGAGGTCGCGGTGAAGCTGGCGCGCAAAGCCGTGGATATGGTGAACAAGCTCGCGCCCCGGGAAGGTTAGGAGTGGCGGGACCGTTAAAGCCGGCGACGATAAGAATAGGCAACGTCGAGGTACCCGGACGGGTGGGGCTGGCGCCGCTGGCCGGCTACACCGAGTACCCGTTCCGCGCCGCGGTCGCGCGCTTCGGCTGCGCGTTCGCCGTAACGCCGCTCGTCTCGGCCGAGGGCCTTATCCGCCGCAACGAGAAGACGACGCGCCTCCTGGCCACCGGCGACGACGACGCGTCGGTGGTAGCGGCGCAGATATTCGGCGCGCGCCCCGCCGCCATGGCCGAGGCGGCGAAGATAGCCGCCGGCGCCGGCTTCCCTCTCGTCGACGTCAACCTGGGCTGCCCCGCCCCGAAGATACGGAAGCAACGGGCCGGCGCGGCGCTTGCGGGCGATATGGTGACGCTTCGTAAAGTCGCTCGAGCCGTCGTCGCCGCGTCGCCGGTGCCCGTTACCGCGAAGATGAGGTTGGGGGACGCCGCCGGGGAGAAACGCGCCCTGGCCGCGGCGAAGCTGCTGTGCGAAGAAGGGGTGGCGGCCTTGACCGTGCACGGCCGGACCCTCGAGCAGGGCCTGCGCGGGCCGGTGGATTGCGCCGCCGTGAGAGAGATCGCGGCCGCGGCGGCCGTGCCGGTGTGGGCCAACGGCGGCATCGAAACGCCACAAGACGCCGCGAAGCTCCTCGAGGATACGGGCGCCGACGGCGTTATGGTGGGGCGCGCCGCCGTGCGGAGACCTTATTTGATAAACCACGTGGAGGAATACCTGGCCCACGGCGAGGCCCCGGCGCCGCCGTCCCGAGCGGCGTTGGCGGAGGCGATACTATTTCATTTCGAAAAGGCGGCGTCGCTGGACGGCGAGGAGCGGGCGGCGCGGCAATTCCGTAAGCACTTGCTGGCGTACTTAAAAGACGCCCCCGGCGCGAAAGCCCTGCGCCCCCGCGCGGCCGCCGTCGCGTGCCGCGACGACGTAGTAAACGTTCTGGACGAGTTTAAAAAACTACCGGATTATGGACCGCCGTAAGTTAGAGGAGCTGCTGCGCGCCGTCGCGGCCGGCGAGCTGAGCGTCGACGGCGCCGTCGAGCGTTTGAAACACTTCCCCTACGCCGACCTGGGCTTCGCCCGGGTCGATACCCACCGGGCGCTTCGCGCCGGCTTCCCGGAGGTAATATTCTGCCAGGGGAAGACGCCGGCGCAGGCCGCGGCCATCGCCGCCCGCATCGCCGAGACGGGCTCCGCCGTCCTGGCCACGAGGGCGACGGCCGAGGCGTACGAGGCCGTGCGCGAGAAGTGCCCCGGCGCGCGCTACCACGAGGAAGGCCGCGTCGTCGTCGTACCGGGCGAAACGGCCGTAGAACCGCGCGGCCGGGTGCTCGTCCTATCCGCGGGGACCGCGGACATCCCGGTGGCGGAGGAGGCCGCGGTGGTGGCGGAGACGGTCGGGTGCCACGTCGAGCGCGTCTACGACGTCGGCGTCGCGGGCCTCCATCGCCTCCTCGACAAGCTCGACGCTATCCATAAAGCGGACTGCATAATCGTCGTGGCGGGGATGGAGGGGGCGCTGGCGAGCGTCGTCGCCGGTTTGGGCGGCGGCCCGGTGGTCGCGGTCCCCACGAGCGTCGGCTACGGCGCGAGCTTCGGCGGCGTCGCGCCGCTGCTGACGATGCTGAACTCGTGCGCCGGCGGCGTGGTCGTGGTCAACATCGACAACGGCTTCGGCGCCGGCTACGCCGCGGCCTTAATAGCACGCGGCGCAACGGTCGAAAAATGAAAATCCTCTTCATAGACGGGAGCGCCGGCGCGAGCGGCGACATGTTGCTCGCCGCGCTGCTCGAGTTAACGGGAGGCCGCACGGCCCTCGAAGAAGGTCTGGCCCGGTTGGAACTCGCCGGCGTTCGGTTGGTGTATCCGCCGCGGCGCCGGGGCGGCGTGGAGGCGACGGGGGTTGAAGTCGTGGTCTCGGGCGAGGCGCCGCACTTCGACGACGTGCGGACGGTGGAGCGCCTGCTTGACCGCGCGGAGCTGTCGCCGTACGTCCGGAGCGGCGCGACGAGAACCTTCCGCAAGCTCGCCGACGCCGAGCGACGGGCGCACCGCGTCGCCGTGGGCCACGCCGGCTTCCACGAGGTGGGCGCGGCGGACGCCGTCGTCGACGTCGTAGGCGCTTTTACTTTGCTTGAGCTCGTGGCGGCCGAGCGCGTCGTCGCCTCGCCGCTTCGGCTCGGCTCGGGTTGCGTGGACGCCGCCCACGGCACGCTGCCCGTCCCCGCGCCGGCTACGCTCGAGCTCCTACGCGGCGTCCCGGCCTTCGCCGGCGACGTCCCGGGCGAGTTCACGACCCCCACCGGCGCGGCCTTGATAGCGAGCGTCGCCGACGAATTCGGGCCGATGCCGACGATGACGGTGGAGCGCGTGGGCTACGGCCCCGGCGCGGCCGACCCCACCGGATTTCCCAACGTCCTCCGCGCGTTCGCGGGCGAGGGCGCCGCCGAAGAGGAACCGTGCGGCGAAGACATGGTCACCGTCCTCGAGGCCAACGTGGACGATATGACGGCCGAAGAGCTGTCGTTCGCGGCCCGGGCGCTGTTCGACGCCGGCGCGTTGGACG
The DNA here is from genome assembly GCA_035529855.1 of bacterium. Taxonomy (NCBI): domain Bacteria; species bacterium. The sequence goes on along the minus strand of DATKVX010000028.1, from coordinate 9,527 downwards.
TCGCCGTTACGCCGGCGGTCATGAAGAAGGGACGCCCGGGGCACATCGTGAAGATAATAGGCCGGCCCGAGGACCGCGGCCGCCTGTGCGACCTTACGCTCAGCTATACTTCCACCCTCGGCGTCCGGAGCTACGACGCCCGGCGCAAAACGTTGGAGCGGCGCGTCGTGACGGTCGAGAGCGAATACGGGACGGGAAAAGTAAAACTCGCCGTGGGGCCGGGGGGCGAGACGTTCGCCCACGCGGAGTACGACAGCGCGGCGGAGCTGGCGGCTCGAGCCGCCGTCGGCGTTCGGGAAGTGGCCCGGGCGCTCGAGGCCGCGGCTTTGGAGAAGGAACCGCCCCGGCCCAATAAAAAAGGCGCCGGCACCGGCCGCCCGCCCGACGATACGCCGTTAAAGTAACGAGCTAAAATCGACCCCGCCGGCCTTCTTTCAAAGCCCCCCACAGGCTCGGGAAAGCGGGCCGGCTTTCGCGCTCGGCGCGTCCCTCGAGACGAAGTCTCACGTCATCCGCGGTGCCCAGCTCGCCGTCTTTGCCGGCGGCCTTGACGACGTGCTCTTTCGCCGACGACTCGTAGGCCAGCGGCTTGCCGGCGGCGTCCGCGACGGCGCCGTCCACGACGTACGACTCCGGCAGGTAGGGCCCGAGCCACCCGCCGTCGCCGGGCGGCTCCTCCACCAACGCTAAGAGCCCTCCCTCCGCCGTGGGATAGCGTCCCATGTCCCTCTTGTAGTAGTCCGCGGCGTCGGCGACGTCATCCAACCGCGCGCGCGTCAGTTCGCCCCGGTAGAATTCGGCGCCCCACTCCATCGCCGGCCTGAGCAGCGCCAGCGCGCCCCACGCCGCCCCCACCACGGCGGCGAGCGCGAGCAGAAGGCCGGGCCGAAGTCGGCCGCCGCGCGGCGCCGGGGCCGCGGGAGTCGCCTCGGCCGGCGGAACGTCGCGGCCGCAATAGTACTTGCCGTCTACCACGCGGGCGCATTCCTCGCACACCGGCTCGCCGCACACGACGCACCTCGCGACGGCGGGCCGCGCCGGATGGCGCGCGCACTTCGTTATCTCTCTCTCGTTCACGTTGCCCTTCGCTCGAGACCCGCTGAATCAGGCGGCCCGGGTCGCTACCAATAGTAATTCAAGCCGGCCTGGAATTCCATAAAGTCTACGAAGTAGCCGTTTTGGTCGAGGGCGCCGCGGCGGCCGTACGTCAACGCGGCGTCCAACCTGCCGCGCCGGTCCATCACCGGCCACCCGCCGCCCATAGCGTAATGGTACGAGTCGACGCCGCCGTACGTCGCGTCGCGCACGTACCACGGCTTGTAGCCGAAACCGGCCCGCACGATGGCGCCGCCGTCCGTCACGTACTCGCCGCCCGCGGAAGCCCACCCCACGTCGCGCGCCGCACCCGCGATTACGCTCGCCACGCCGTCGTCGCTCGACTCCATCGACTCGTAGAAGGTGTAGATGTAGTCGACGTGGACGTTAACGCTCTGCGCCTTGAGCGAGAACGCGACCCCGGCCGAGGGCGGAAACCGCACGTCGTAGCCGTCGCCGAAGCGGACCTTGGCGCCCTTCTTGCCCAGCGCCGCGGCGGAGAGCCGCCACCCGGGCGCGAGGTCGAAACTCTTGGCCGCCGACGCGCGTACGTCGTAGCCGCGGCCGTGGATGTCTGCGTTTTCGACCGCCTGGTCGGAAGTGATCTTTTGGCCGCCCCACAGGAAGTCGCCGGCCACGCCCCACGACACCCCCAACGCCCGCGCGGCCAGCGCCGGCCCCACGGCCCGCAGCGCGCCCCGGCTTTTAATCTCGTGGTTCGCGCCCTCTCCTCCGCCTATGTCGTACGTATAGTCGTGCGGCGTCCAGAGCGCGCCGCCCACCACCAACCTCTCCGCCGCTATGGGCCAGGCGCCGGCGGCGTACGAACCGGCGAACGAGCCGGGGAAGGACTCCGCGGCCGGGGCGTCGCCGTCCGGCTGCACGGTGTAGGCCCAGAACCGGTAGCCGCCGCCGCCCGCCGCGGCCGGCCCCTGCAAGGAGGCCAGCGCCGCCGGGTTCGTCACCGCGGCCTCGGCGCCGTATACCGCGGCCCGCCCGGCGCCCGCCATCCCGGTCGAGCGGGCGTCGGCCTCGTGCCGGACCTCCCCCAGCCGCATCGTCTCCTGGCCGTAGCTCGCCGGCCAATCGTCGTAGTAGATATTGCCGCAGGAGGCGGCGGCCAGCGCGCTCGAGCAAGCCGCCGCCGCGGCTGCCGAACGCAGCGTTTTAAATTTAACGCTCCCCGCCCTTCGGCGGGCCGGAAGCTTACGTCTCGAAAAAAGCCTCGGCGTCGGCGATCTCATATTGGTAGCCCTGCTCGGTTAAAAAAAGTTCGCGCTTCAACGCGTAATCCTGCTCCACCGTGTCGCGCGATACGAGGGTGTAGAAATGCGCGACGTTCTCGCCGGATTTGGGCCGGAGGATTCGGCCCAGCCGCTGGGCCTCCTCCTGCCTCGAGCCGAAGGTCCCGGAGACCTGTATCGCGACGTTGGCGTCCGGCAGGTCGAGGGCGAAGTTCGCAACCTTCGATACCACCAGAACCGGGACCCGGCCCCGGCGGAATTTCTCGTACAAGACGTCGCGCTCGGGTTGGGGCGTCTTGCCGGTGATGAGCGGCGCCCGGACCGTTTCGGCGATCACGTCGAGCTGGTTCAGGTAGTGGCCTATGACGAGTACGCTGTGGCCGCGGTGAAGCTCGAGCAGGCGCTCGACCACCGGGACCTTGCACGGGTTTTCGGCCGCGACGCGGAAGCGGCGATGGTTGGACGCCACGGCGTAGCGCAGCCGGTCCTCCGCGGCCATCGGCACCCGGAGCTCCCGGCACAGCGCCCGCGCGATCCAGTTCTTGCGCTCGAGCTCCTTCCACGGCGTATCGTACCTCTTGGGGCCGATGAGAGAAAAGACCTCGTCCTCTTTGCCGTCCTCGCGCACGAGGGTGGCGGTAAGGCCCAGGCGGCGCCGCGCCTGTATCTCGGCCGTGATGCGGAAGACGGGAGCCGGCAGCAGGTGCACCTCGTCGTAGATTATCAACCCCCAGTCGCGCTCGGCGAAGAGCTTGAAGTGGGGGAACGGCCCCTTCTTCGACGGCCGCCAGACCAGGATCTGGTACGTGGCCACCGTTACCGGCCGCCGCTGCTTGACCAGGCCGGTGTACTCGCCGACGTCGTCGGCGGTGAGCATCGTCTTGTCCAGCAGCTCTTCCTTCCACTGGTGCACCGCGGTGATGTTGGTAACCAGGATGAGGGTCTGGGCGGCGACTTCGGCCATGGCGGCCATTCCCACGACGGTCTTGCCGGCGCCGCACGGCAGCACGACGACCCCCGAGCCGCCGGCCGCGGAGCCGGCCCGGTAGAACGCCTCCGCCGCGGCGCGCTGGTAGTCGCGGACGACGAACGGCTCGCCGGTCGCGGCCTGGGTATCGCGCAGCGTCACCTCGAGCGGGGCCCCCGCGACGTAGCCGGCCAGGTCCTCCACCGGGATGCCGAAGCGTATCAGCGCGCTCTTGACGTGGCCGCGCGCGTACTCCTTGAGCCGCACTTTCCTCTCGTCGAAGACGCCGCCCTCGAGATACGAAACCACCTTGCGGTTGTTCATTATCTGCGCGAGCAAGACGTCCTCGCCCACGTCCAGGTAGTAGCCGGCGCCGTCGCGCAATAATTTTACTTTCCCGTACCGGCTTATCTGGTCGCGCACCAGCCACTCGATTATGGGCGGGACTTCGTAACGGCTGTAGTCTTTCAACGAGCGGACGATGTCGTCGGCGTCGAGGCCGGCCGCGGCCGCGTTCCACAGCGATATGGGCGTAATGCGGTAGGTGTGTACGTGCTCCGGGCTCTTGACGAGTTCGGCGAAGGGGAGCAGCCGGTCGCGCACCTCCTCGTGCCGGGGGTGGTCGACTTCTAAAAAAAGCGTGCGGTCCGATTGGACGATTAGCGGTTTGCGGTCGGCGACGGCCATTACTTAGATATTAGCATACCGGCCGGTGTAAATAAAATTTTATTGCGCGACCCCGTCGGGCATCTCCGGACGGCGGGGGCCGCCGGCCCGGCGCCGCCTCGTTTTTACTTGACAATTATAATATATATATATAGTATAAAGTTAAATGTTAAAGATGGGCGAGGTAATTGTCGAGGCGGTCCCCATCGGCGTGGCCGCGGAGGCGTTGGCTGTTCACCCTCGGACGCTACGGTTGTATGAAAAAGCGGGCCTTGTAGGGCCTTCCCGCCGGCGCGGCCGTCGGTACTACTCGGCGGCTGATCTCGCCTGGCTCCGTTGTCTGAGGGAAATCGTCCACGGCCACAAGATCAGCCTGGCGGCGCTGGGGCGGCTTCTCAATTACGAAGGATGCTGGGAGATCCGGGGGTGTAGCGCGGCGAAGCGAAAGGCGTGTCCGGCGCGGCGGGGCCCGGGGCCTTGTTGGGAGAGGATGCGCGCGTGTTGCAGGCGGGGCCGCGAAGTATGCGCTACGTGCTCGTATAAAAATGACAGAAACGCCTGACGGCCTACGGAGGTTAACGATGCGGAGATTTAAATGCGCGGAGTGCGGCCACGAGCTCGAGGTTCCCCACGGGACGGGAGGCGCGGGCCGCGATACAAAATGCCCGCGGTGCGGAGGCGCGGTGCACCGGGTGGACGCCGGCGGCCCGCCTGAAGGCTGCGGCCCCTCGCAAGGCGTAGGGGGCCGAGGCCGCGGCCAGCGCGCGGGTCAAAGGTCCGAGGAAAAACGCGAGGACGCAAACGGATAACTAGGGGTGCCCGAAATGAAGATCGCGATGCCGACCGACGACCGCAAGACGCTGGCCGGCCACTTCGGCCGGGCCGCGGAATTCGCCGTTTACGAGACGGCCGGAAGCGAAGCCCGGTTACTCGAGTACCGCCCGAATCTTCACGTCCGCCACGCCGCGGGTCAACAAGGCCGCGGCCAACAGGCGGCGCGCGGCGGCCGGGGCGATTTCGACGAAGGGCTCGCCGGCGTCGACGTATTAATCTGCCACGGGATGGGGCAGCGCGCGGTGGAAGCGTGCGCCGATATGGGCGTGCGGGCCGTCTTCACCGCCGAGGACGAGCTGGACGATGTCGCGGCCAAGTTCGCGCGCGGCGAACTAGCCGAGGCCGACCCGTCTTGCGAACGGGGCGAAGGTCACCACTAATAAGCCTCGCCTCCGGCGGCCCTGTCTACCTGAATAAAATACCCGGCGAAACCGCCGGGCCGTACTGGGGCGCAAGGCCGCGCAAACGCGCGCGGCGAGCTGGCCGAAACCGACCCCTCCTGCGGGTGCGGCCAGGGCTCTTCGGCCTGACCCCGTCCGCGGTTACCCGGGCGTACCCGCCTTATGAATAAACCCGGCTCGGGGTCGGGTTATTTCGTCGCGCCGCCGCGGGCCGGGAACACCGCTACCTTCTCTTTACGAAATAGTAAATCGCCGTCGCGACCGCGGGTATCAGGAACGCCAACCCGCCCAAGACTATAAGCACGATGGTCCAGGCCGCGGCAAACTGCGGGTCTTCGGATATCTCGGCCCAACCGCCGATTAGGCCGCAGCACACGCACGACAGGCAAACCACCAGCGCGCCGATAGTAACGCCGATGAGGGTTTTGAGCACCGCCGGCGAGCCGCGGAAGACCTTCTTCGTCTCGCCCAGCGTCGCCATACGCTCGAGCTGTTTGTGGGCCTCGACGGCGACGTCCGAGCCGGGGGCGAGCTCGATGGCGCGCTCGAGGAAGTTCTGGGCCCGACCCGGGTCGCCGTGGTTGATAAAAGTTAACCCCAGCCGGTAGAGAAGCTCCTGGTTGGTCGGCTCCTGCTTGAACGCGGCGCGGTACATCTTGGCGGCGTTCGTCCAGTTGCACTTGTAGAAATAGTAATCGCCCAACAAGAGCCAGCCGTAGGCTAGCATCGCGGCCACGGGGTACTTGGGCTCGCCGTCCTCTATCAAGGCTGCGGCGCGGTACTTGCGCCAGTTTTTGCGTAAGCGCTCCACCGCGGCGTTGAGGTCGCGGTAAATGGGCAGCGCCGCATCCTCCAACCATTCCCGGTATTCGCGCTTGGTGCCGATGTCGAGCGGCGGCTTCTCGCGCTCGGCGGTAATCGGCTTGCCGAAGAACTCGCCGTACGAGAACGTCTTCGTTACCGGCACCGGGTCGCGGTAGACGCGCCGCGCGAGCTCGAATATCACGTCCGCTTTGGCGTGGAGTTTGGCCTCCGCCTCCTCCAGGTACGAACGCGCTATTTTGAGCTCGGTCTGTATGGGGACTTCTTCATTCGCCATAATCCAACCCTCGCGTTGTCGCGCCATAGTAGCGCCGCGGCCCGAGTAAGTCAAGCGCGGCTTTTAAAAGCCGTTGACGGCGGCGAAGCGATTTGATACGATGGCACGAACGCCTGCGTCGCGAGGGCCTCGCGTAAAGTGGAAAAAGTGCGAATATTTCTGGGAAGACGTTATGCCGGCTGGGGCGCCTTAGCGCTGGCTGCGGTCGCCGGGGCCGCGTTCCGCTACGCCGCGATGGACCACCTTTCGCCGCGCGAGTTCTCGTACTTCATCGACTCCTGCATCCGCTTCCGGTACGCCGAGATGCGGATGCTGGGCGAAGAGCCGCCGAGAATCGACCCGGCGGCGCAGTGGCCCGAGGGCTTCCCCGTCCACCGCATGATCCTCACGCTCCCCGACCGCACCGCGGCGCTGTTTTACAAACTACACGGCGGCGACACGTACTTCACGGCGCGGGCGCTGGTAAACGCGCTCTCGGCCGCGGCCGTCGTCGCTTTCGCGGCGCTCGCGCTCGCCGCCTTGCGGCGGCCGTGGCCCGCGGCGGGCGCGACCTTCCTGTACGCCGCCACCTTCGGCGGGTACTCCCGGAGCTGGGGCAACTTCCTGCGCGAAGACTTCGCCATGCCGGGGCTGCTCATCGCTACCGCGGCCACGCTGTACCTGCTCACCTCGAGCGGCGGCAAACGGCGGTGGTCGGTGGCGGCCGCAGCCGCGGCGGCGACGCTGTGGGCCGGCTCCTGCTGGCATATGAGCCAATTTTACCTCGCGGTCCTGGGGTTGTTCGTCGTCGGGTACGGCGTCGCGGGCCGCGCGGAGCGGGCGGCGCTGGCGGGCGGGGGGCTTTGGCTCGGCCTGGCGTTGGCGGCGATACTGAACGAGCCGCTGTGGGCGAAGGGCGCTTTTTGGAACGTGAGCGTCGCGCTGGCGGCGGCGCCGGTCGCGGCGTGGGCCCTTTCGCGCGCGCTCAAAAAGTCGGATAAGGCCGGGTGGTTCGTGGCGGCGGCCGCGGCGGCCCTCGTCGCGCTGTCGTTGGCCTTCGGCCGCTCGCCGGGTTACGGCCACGTCTACGAGCTAGTATGGGCCAAGGTAATCCACTTCGGCAAGTTCCCCGGGCCGGCGGCGCTCTCGTCGGACGCGCGCTTCTTCTGGGTGGGGCCTTATAAATCGCCGGCGCCGATGATGGTCTTCTTCGAGTACGGGCCGCTGCTCCTCACCGCGGCCTTCGGCCTCGCCCTCTGGTGGTATAATCTCGTTAAGAAACGCCCGCCCGGGGGAGCGTTCGTAGCGTTGGCGGCCCCGGCCTTCGCCCTCCTTTACCTCCTGATGGTAAGGCTGACCATATTCCTCGTACCGTGGGTAGCGATACTCAGCATATACCCCGCCGCGGCGCTCAAGAAAGCGAAGGCGCGCGCGACCTACGGCGCCGCCCTGGTCTTACTGCTGGCCTTCCATATATACACCGCTAACGTGAAAAGCCAACCTCAGTGGTTCCGCGGCGCAGTGAACTCGGTCTTCCGATACGAACCCGAGGTCCCCTGCTATTACGGCTCCGAGCGCATCCAGCTAATCTTCTGTCTGGCACGACAACCGCAGCCGTCGCCGGTATTGGCGGATTTCTCGTTGAGCCCGCCGTTCCTCTACCTGGCGCGGCAGCCGACGGCGCTCAACCCGATGTTCGAGGTCCCGGAGGTGCGGCGGAAAGCGCTCACGTACGCCGAGGCCGCGATAGCGGACGAAGAGACGTTCTACCGTCTGTGCCGGCGGTGGGGCATAAAGTACGTCGTGCACGTCGCGACGCAGGTCCTTTCGCGCGGGGCCGGTTCGTTCTATAACGCCACGGCTCGAGAGCCGGGCCCCGACTCCGCGGCGGGGCTCATGCAATTCCACCCGGAGAAGCTGCGCCGCTTCCGCCTCGTCTTCGAGACGTACAACGTTCGCGTCTTCGAGGCGGGCAAGCCGTACGACGGATACGTCTCGACGGCCTACCACCCGCTGTACGACCCGAGCTTCTTTCCGACCATCCCGTCTCCCGACGAATTGAACGAATTCTACCACGAATTGCGCCGCGCCAACTACTTCTATACGCTGGGGTGTTCCCAGTTCGGCATCGGCGACTACGTCGGCGCCGCGGCCGCCTTCCACCGCGCGCTCCGCCTCCACCCCGACTTCGAGGACGCCAATCTAAGGCTCGGGGAGTCCCAACTGGCGCTCGGGCGATACGAGGACGCGCGCCGGGCGTTCGAGCGCGCCCTGGTCGCGACGCCCGGCGACCCCCGGCCGCGGGAATACCTCAAAGCCGTGGAAGCGGCGGAGAAGGCCGGCAACTAACGCGCCTCGGGAGGTCGCGACGCCGGAACGGAAACGTTCACGTTAAAGAAAATAGGGGTCATCCGCACGCCTTACGCCGACGCCGCGGCCCGCTCGAGCCGCACCGGCTGCCCTTCGCCAAGATGGAGTACACGACGATGCCGGCGGCCCGGAAGAAGCTCTAAGGCCGCTGGGAAGACATTTAAGGCGCTCGGCAATAGGATATCCAAAACCCCTCGCCTCAGGAGGCGGGGGTTTTTTATTAAAAAACCTTGACTTCCACACGGGGGCGGGTGTAGAATTTTACTCAATAGGGTAACGGGACTTTTTCGGGAGGTAAAAAATGAGGATAATAAAAACGTTGGGCGCCGCGTTTCTATTGATAGGAACGGTGGGCGCCTTTTTATTTAACGTCGGCGAAGACGTTAACATATACAAATTCCAAAAGCCGCCGCGCTTCGGCGAAAGCTAGAATTGTAAAATAAAGGGGAAATAGATATGAAACTATTAATGGTCGGGATAATAGCGGTAACGGCCGCCGGCGCGGCCTTCGGCGCGTTCGGCGACGTCGTTTCGTCGTTTCCGGTACCGCCTAATACGGGAACATGTGGCCTCGCATGGGACGGTAACTACCTTTGGTTTTGCGGCGGCCCTTATGCGAAGTTCTTAAGAACTACTACTACGGGGTCGGTAGTCTCCTCGTTCGTTTACGGCCAAACCCCGACCGATTACCGCGGGTTGACCTTCGACGGCGAATACCTGTGGTTCTCGGGTTCGCAGCCAGTAGGGGGTTACGAATACCAGCGTTTGACGACGACGGGTACGTACGTAAGCCGGTTCTTCAAGGGCTACGGCGACCCGGGCGTGGCGTGGGAGCCGCCCCGTTATTTATGGGTTGGGCCTATGAAAGTTAC
>DATKVX010000027.1 GCA_035529855.1 bacterium | reverse complement strand
GTACCGGCCGCAGTTCTACTTCCGGACGACGGACGTGACGGGAACGGTCCACCTCCCGGAGGGCGTGGACATGGTGATGCCGGGAGACAGCGTGACGATGAAGGTGGAGCTCATCACCCCCATCGCGATGGAGAAGGAGCTGCGGTTCGCCATCCGCGAGGGCGGCCGCACCGTAGGCGCCGGCGTCGTTGCCGAAATTGAAGAGTGAGTTATGGCCTTAAAAGGAGCTAATCAGATAATTACCCTCGAGTGCACGGTGTGCAAGGAGCGCAATTACACCACCACCAAGAACAAGAAGAAGCACACCGACCGGCTCGAGTTGAATAAGTATTGCCCGCGCTGCCGTAAGCACACGCCCCATAAAGAAACAAAATAGGGTCATAGCTCAATTTGGCAGAGCACCGGATTCCAAATCCGGCGGTTGGGGGTTCGAGTCCCTCTGGCCCTGAATACCCTAAAGGCGCACCGGGAGAGAACGGCTATGCGCAAGCTGTGGAATTTTTTGGTCGAGGTCAGGGCCGAGCTCAAAAAGGTAACCTGGCCCACGTGGATCGAGGTCTTCTCCTCGACCATCGTCGTCATCATAACTACGTTGATCTTCGCGGTTTTGATCGGCGTCTGGGACAAGGTCCTAATGGAGATAATGCTCCGTATTCTGTAGTCGAACGGGAGACGCAGTTTTGGCCGAAGAAGAGGTAAGCGCCGCGACCGCCGGAGTCGAAGGGGCGGAGGCCGCACCCGACGAGCGAGAAAGCTCCGCGTACCAGGTTCGGGTGGAAGACCCGGACGTGCGGTGGTACGTCATCCACACGCTGACGGGCCACGAGCAGAAGGTCAAGGCCGCCGTCGACCGCGCCGTGGAAGAGCGTAGCCTGGGCGGCCTGATATACGGCGTCCTGGTCCCGGCCGAAGAAGTCACCACCCAGACCAAGCAGGGCAAGGGCGTCCGCAAGAAGGTTTTCTTCCCCGGGTACGTGCTGGTCCAGATGAAGGTCAGCGAGGAGTCCTGGGGATTCGTGCGGCGGACCGCGGGCGTCACCGGCTTCGTCGGCTCGGGCGCCGCGCCGACGCCGTTGTCGGACGAAGAGGTCCAGATCGTTTTGGACCAGGTCGAGGGCCGCAAGCCCCAGATCGAGGTCGAGTTCGACTTCGAGGAGAGCGACATCGTAAACATCACCTCGGGCCCGTTCGCCAACTTCTCCGGCGTGGTGGAGGAAATATATCCCGACCGCGGCAAGTGCAAGATTATGGTGACGGTGTTCGGCCGCGCCACGGCGGTGGAATTGGATATCGCGGAAGTCGAGAAGGCCCGCTAGCGACGCGGCGTCGCGGCCGGAGGCCGTTCGATATGGCTCTTAAAAGAATAATCGTGAAGATAAAGTTGCAGGTGCCGTCCGGGCAGGCGAACCCGGCCCCGCCGGTGGGGCCCGCGCTGGGCCAGCACGGCGTGAACATCATGGCCTTCTGCCAGCAGTTCAACGAGGCCACCAAGGAAAAGCAGGGGCTTATCGTGCCCGTCATCATCACGGTATTTCACGATAAGTCCTTCACGTTCGAGATAAAGACGCCGCCGGCGGCGGTCTTGCTCAAAAAGGCGGCCAATATCGCCAAGGGCTCGCCGGAACCGAACCGCGAAAAGGTCGCGACGGTAACGTACGAACAGCTCGAGGACATCGCGCGCACCAAAATGGCCGACCTGAACGCGGCGTCGCTGGAGGCCGCGGTGAAGATAATCGAGGGGACCGCCCGTTCGATGGGCGTCACGGTCGAGTAGCGACCCCTCGACAGCGGAGGCTTAGCACGTGGCGGGAAAGAAATACGCGGAAGCGAAGACGAAGGTAGACCGCGAGGCCGAATACGCGCTGGCGGATTCCGTGAAGCTGGTGCGCGAAGCGGCCTACGCCGGCTTCGACGAGACGGTGGACCTGGCGTTCCGGCTGGGCGTCGACCCGCGGCACGCCGACCAGATGGTCCGCGGCTCGGTGGTGCTGCCCCACGGGACCGGCAAGGCGGTGCGCGTCCTGGTCCTGACCAAGGGCGAGAAGGTGCGCGAGGCGGAGGAGGCCGGGGCCGACCACGCGGGCCTGGAAGATTACCTCAAGAAAATAGAGAAGGATAACTGGCTCGAGTTCGACCGCGTCGTCGCGACGCCGGACGTGATGAAGGACGTCGCCCGGTTGGGCAAGTTGCTCGGGCCCCGCGGGTTGATGCCCAGCCCCAAGACCGGGACCGTGACGTTCGACGTCGGGAAGGCGGTGGCGGACATTAAGAGGGGTAAGGTGGACTACCGCGTCGACAAGTTGGGGAACGTGCACATGACGGTGGGCCGCCTGTCGTTCACCGACGAACAGCTCACCGCGAACGCCGCGACGGCCGTCGAGGCCGTGGTGAAGGCGCGGCCGGCGGCGGCGAAGGGGCAATACCTCCGGAAGCTGACGATATCGAGCACGATGGGCCCCGGCATCCGCGTTAGCAAGCAGGAAGCTTTGGCGTTGGCCGGCGGCTAACGCCGGCCAAGCGACGGTGCTGCGTAATGCCTATTAGCAGACAGAAGAAGGAAGAGATACTGGCCGACCTCAAGGCGGCCTTGGGCGAGGCTGGCGGCGCGTTGTTCACCGACTTCCGCGGCGTGGACGTCGCCGGGATGACGGACCTCCGAGCCAAATTGCGCGCGGAGGGCTCGCGCTACGTCGTCGCCAAACGCACGTTGGCGGAACGCGCCCTGACCGAAGCGCCGGCCGAGACGCTGAATACGTTGCTCGACGGAGCTACGGGCATCGCCTTCGTGGGCGAAGAGCCGGTCGCCGTCGCGAAGGTCCTGGTCGATTTCCGCAAGGAGTACGAGAGCTTCGTCATAAAGGGCGGCCTGTTGGGCGGCGAGTTCATCGGGCCGGAGAAGATCGGCGCGCTGGCCAAGACGCCGCCGCGCGAAGTACTCCTGGCGACGCTGTTCGCGGCCATGAAGTCGCCGCACACTTCGCTGGCCGCCGTTTTGGCGGGAACGATCCGTAAGGCGGTCGCGACGTTGGCCGCGGTAGCCGATAAGAAAAGAGAAGAGGAAGCCCCGGCCGAGGCTTAGCGGCCGCGGAGATCGGTATAGTCGATACGTAATTATTTTAAGGAGGAAAGCCCGCTCGGGCGGACGGTTTATGACCAAGGACGATATCAAGGAAGCCATAAAGTCGATGACGGTGCTCGAGCTCTCGGAGCTGGTTAAAGAGCTCGAGGAGGAATTCGGCGTTACGGCCGCGGCGCCGGTAGCGTTCGCGGCGGCCCCGGCCGACGCGGCGCCGGCCGCGGAGGAGAAGACCGAGTTCAACGTGACGTTGAAGGCCATCGGCGACAATAAAATCCCGGTCATCAAAGTAGTCCGCGAGGTGACGGGGCTGGGTTTGAAAGAGGCCAAGGATCTCGTGGACGGCGCGCCCTCCGCCGTCAAGGAAGGTCTGTCGAAGGAGGACGCGGAACAGGTCAAAGCGAAGCTGGAAGAAGTCGGGGCTACCGTTGGGTTGGAGTAACGCGCCGGCGGGTAAAGGCCGAGGAAGGTCGGGCGCCCGCGGTACGCCGTCTTCGCGCCCGGCCCCGCAGAGGGCCGAAGGAGTGCTGGGGGTTTGACGATCAAAAGAATATCTTTTGCCGACAAGGCCGAGCCGATAGATATCCCCAACCTGCTGGAGATCCAGAAGAAGTCGTACGAGGACTTCCTCCAGCACCTGGCGCTGCCCAATAAGCGCCGGTCCCAGGGCCTGCAGTACATCTTCGAAAATACGTTCCCCATCTACGACTTCAACGGCGATTGCTACCTCGAGTTCGTCGAGTACAACATCGGCTACACCAAGTACACCATCGAGGAATGTAAGGTCAAGGGGATGACGTACGGCGTACCGCTGCGCGCGAAGTTCCGGTTCGTGGTGCGCGAACGCGAGGCGGCGGGCAAAGAACCGCGGGTGGTCGACGTCCGGGAAGAGGAGCTCTATCTGGGCGAGATCCCGATGATGACCGAGCGCGGGTCGTTCATTATCAACGGCGCGGAGCGGGTCATCGTCTCCCAGCTGCACCGCTCGCCGGGGCTGGTCTTCAAGCAGACGGAACACTCCAGCGGGAAGGTCCTCTACGGCGCGTCCATCATCCCCCATCGCGGCGCCTGGCTCGAGATCGCGTTCGACGTCAACGGCGTCGTCAACTTCTCCATCGACCGGACGAACCGGCAGCCGCGCATACCGGTGACGGTCCTGCTGCGCGCCTTCGGTTACGGCGACGCCGGCGAAATCGCGAAGCTCTTCTTCGACGTGGAGTCGGTCAACGTCTCGCGGCGGACGGGCCTACTCGGCAACTACTTGGCGTCCGACGTCAAGACCGCGGAAGGCACCACGCTCTTCAAGCGGTTCACGCAAATCGACGAGAACGTGCTCGACCTGCTGCGCGACAACCGCGTCAAGGCGGCGGACGTCCTGGCCTCGCGCAACGGCCTGGAGGTCGGCGCTATATTGCCGACGTTCCGCAAGGACGACGACAGCCGCGTCAAGACCCGCGCCGACGCGCTGATAAAAATTTACAACGAGATCCGCCCGGGCGACCTCTCCAACGTGGAGACGGCGGAGGCCGCGTTCGAGAACCTCTTCGCCAATCCCAAGCGGTACGACCTGAGCAGGGTAGGCCGCCGCAAGCTCGACGTCAAGCTGGGACTGGATTTCCCGTTGGAGGATAGGACCCTGCACGATGAAGACGTGCTCGAGACGGTGCGCGAGCTGGCGACGCTGCACGCCCAGGAGGGCGACGTGGACGACGTCGACCATCTCGGCAACCGGCGCGTGCGCGCGGTGGGCGAGCTGTTGGAGTACCGCTTCCAGGTGGGATTGACCCGTATGGAGCGCGTCATCCGCGAGCGGATGAGCATCCTCGACCTGGAAGACAGCATGCCGCGGGACCTGGTGAACGCGAAGCCGCTCATGAGCGCGGTGAGGGAGTTTTTCGGCTCGAGCCAGCTCAGCCAGTTCCTGGACCAGATCAACCCGCTGGCCGAACTCACCCACAAGCGGCGCCTCTCGGCGCTGGGCCCCGGCGGCCTTTCCCGCGAACGCGCCAACTTCGAAGTGCGCGACGTTCACTACACCCACTACGGCCGGATGTGCCCCATCGAGACGCCGGAGGGACCCAACATCGGCCTTATCACCAGCCTCGCGACCTATGCCCGCATCAACGAGTTCGGCTTCATCGAGACGCCTTACCTGCGCGTGAAGAACGGCCGCGTCACCGACGAGGTCGTCTACCTCGACGCCGGTGAAGAGGACGACTACACCGTCGGCCAGGCCAACGCGCCGGTCGACCGCCGGGGGCGCTTCACCGCCGACTACGTGTACGCGCGCCGGCGGGGCGAGTTCATTCTGGTCGAGCCCCGGGAAGTGGACTTCGTCGACATATCGCCGCGGCAGCTCGTCTCCATCTCCACTTCTTTGATCCCGTTCCTGGAGCACGACGACGCCAACCGCGCCCTCATGGGGTCCAATATGCAGCGGCAGGCGGTGCCGTTGGTGAATACCGAGGCGGCGTACGTCGCCACCGGTATCGAAAACCGCGTGGCGCGCGATTCGGGCGTGGTCGTGATGGCCGAGGCCGCGGGCACGGTCGAAAAGGTCACGGCCGACGAGATCATCGTCCGCCCCGATACCGCCGAGGACGACGCCGCGTACGGGTGGTTCGAGCCGGATGTCTATAAATTAAAAAAGCACGAGCGGACGAACCAGGACACCTGTTTCAACCAGGTTCCCATCATCAAGAAGGGGGAGCGGGTGAGGGCCGGCCAGGTCATCGCGGACGGCCCGGCGACCAAGGACGGTGAACTCGCGCTCGGCCGGAACATCCTCGTCGCGTTCATGCCGTGGATGGGCTACAACTTCGAGGACGCCATCGTGGTGAGTAAAAAACTGGTCGAGAGCGAAGTTTTTACTTCCATCCACGTCGAGGAATTCGAGATCGAGTGCCGCGAGACCAAGCTCGGCCGGGAGGAGATTACCCGCGACATACCCAACGTCGGCTCCGACGCGCTCAAGAACCTCGACGAGGCCGGAGTAATACGCGTCGGCGCCGAAGTACACGCCGGCGATATACTGGTGGGCAAGGTCGCCCCCAAGGGCGAGTCCGAGCTCACCCCGGAGGAGCGGTTGTTGCGCGCTATCTTCGCCGAAAAGGCGGGGGACGTACGCGACGCCTCGCTCAAGGCGCCGCCCGGGATGGACGGCATCGTCGTCGACGTGAAGGTCTTCTCGCGCAAGGAGCGAGAAAGGGCCGACGGCCGCGCGCGCGCCCACGAGGTTAAGCGCATCGACAAACTCGAGAACGAAAAGAAGGAGAAGGTCGACGCCGGGCGCGAAGTGTGCGAGAAGCAGCTCACCAAGCTCCTGTTAGGCAGTACCTTCAGCTACCGGTTGGTTGACGACGTGACGAACGATATGCTATTGGGCAAAGGGTCCAAGGTAACGCCCGCCGTGCTTCGCAAAAAGGTACTGGAGCCGGTGGTCGAACGGCGCGTCCGGATCCGCGGGGTCGTGGGTCGGAACGTAGAGAAAGTAGTGAGCCGATTCCACAGCTACGCCCAAGAGGTCTCGAGCCACATAGATAAGGAGATCGACCGCATCCGCAAGGGCGACGACTTGCCGCCCGGCGTGCTCAAGATGGTTAAAGTGTACGTCGCGCGCAAGCGGCGCCTCACCATCGGCGATAAGATGGCCGGCCGCCACGGCAACAAGGGCGTCGTCGCGAAAATAGTGCCGGAAGAGGATATGCCTTTTATGGAAGACGGCACGCCGGTCGACATTATCCTCAACCCGTTGGGCGTACCGAGCCGGCTCAACGTGGGCCAGATCTTCGAAACCCACCTCGGGTGGGCGGCGCACAAATTGAACGAATTCTTCGAGTGCCCGATCTTCGAGGGCGGTTCCGAAGAAGAGATAAAGCGCCACCTGGAGGTGGCCGGCATCCCGACCTCGGGGAAGGTGACGCTGTACGACGGCCGCATCGGCGACCCGTTCAGCCACGACGTAACCGTCGGTTACATCTACCTGTTTAAATTGCTGCACCTGGCCGACGACAAGATCCACGCGCGGTCGGTCGGGCCGTACTCGCTGGTGACGCAGCAACCGTTGGGCGGAAAGGGCCAGTTCGGCGGCCAGCGCTTCGGCGAGATGGAGGTTTGGGCCCTGGAGGCCTACGGCGCTGCGTATACGCTGCAGGAGCTGTTGACCGTCAAGTCCGACGACGTCCTGGGGCGCGCCCGCACCTACGAGGCCATCGTCAAAGGGCGCAACATACCGGAAGCCGATACGCCCGAATCGTTCAACGTTTTAATAAACGAACTCCGGGCGTTGTGCCTGGACGTTCATCCGGAGGAAGCGTGAGGCCGGCCCGCGTCGCCGACGCGCGCGCGGCGGCGGTACCGGCCTCAACGCGTCGGGGGATAAAGTGATCTGGGGACTCTACGACGACAAGAGGAAGCAGCGGAAAGAGTTCGCGGCCGTCACCATCGGCATAGCCTCGCCCGAGAAGATCCTGTCGTGGTCGCACGGCGAGGTGAAGAAGGCCGAGACCATCAACTATCGGACGTTCCGGCCGGAACGTGACGGCCTGTTCTGCGAGCGCATTTTCGGCCCCACCAAGGATTGGGAGTGCGCCTGCGGCAAGTACAAACGCATCAAGAACCGCAACGTCATCTGCGACCGCTGCGGCGTCGAGGTGACCGAGTCGCGGGTGCGCCGCGAGCGGATGGGCCACATCAAGCTCGTATCGCCGGTGGCGCACATATGGTTCGTCAAGGGCGCGCCCAACTACGTCGCCAACCTGTTGGGCATCTCGAGCCGGGACCTGGAGCGCGTCGTCTACTACGCCTCCTATCTCGTCGTCGACCCGGGCCTTAAGTCCGAGACCGGCCTCGCCGCCGGCCAGGTTATCTCGGAGGAGCAGTACCGCGGCCTCTACGAGAAATTCCCGGGCGAATTCGTCGCCGAGATGGGGGCGCCCGCGGTCCGGCGGTTGCTCGAGGAGCTGGACCTGGAGACGTTGTCGGTGGAGCTCAAGGTACAGCTCGACGAGACGAGGTCGAAGCAAAAACGGAAGACGCTGTTGAAGAGGCTGCAGCTCGTCGAATCGGTGCGTAAGTCGGGGAACCGGCCGGAGTGGATGGTCCTGGAGGTCCTCCCGGTGCTGCCGCCGGACCTCAGGCCGTTGGTGCCGCTCGACGGCGGCCGCTTCGCCACCTCGGACCTCAACGACCTCTACCGGACCGTGATCAACCGGAACAACCGCCTCCGCAAGCTTATAGAGATCAAGGCGCCGGACGTCATCCTCCGCAACGAGAAGAGGATGCTGCAGGAGTCGGTGGACGCGCTGTTGGACAACGGCCGCCGGGGCTACGCCGTGCGCGGCGTCAACAACCGCCCCCTCAAGTCGCTGTCCGATAACCTCAAGGGCAAGCTGGGGCGCTTCCGCCAGAACCTGTTGGGTAAGCGGGTGGATTACTCGGGCCGCGCCGTCATCGTCGTCGGGCCGGAGCTCAAGCTCCACGAGTGCGGCATCCCCAAGAAGATGGCCTTGGAGCTCTTCAAGCCGTTCATCATCCAGAAGCTCGAGGAGCACGGCTTCGTTCACACCATCAAGAGCGCCAAGCGCCTGGTCGAGCAAGTCAAGCCGGAGGTGTGGGACATCCTGGAGGAGTGCATCCGCGACCACCCGGTCATGCTCAACCGCGCGCCCACGCTGCACCGCCTCGGCATCCAGGCCTTCAAGCCGGTGTTGGTCGAGGGCTCGGCCATCAGGATACACCCGCTGGTGTGCACCGCCTTCAACGCCGACTTCGACGGCGACCAGATGGCGGTTCACGTCCCGCTCTCGCCCGAGGCCCAGCTCGAGGCCAAGCTGTTGATGGCGAGCACGCGCAACATCCTTTCGCCGGCGCACGGTAAGCCGCTCGCCACCCCCACCCAGGATATCGTCCTGGGGTGTTACGCCCTCACCAAGCCCAAGGAGGGCGAGAAGGGCCAGGGCAAAGCGTTCGCCGACGTCGACGAGGTTACGTTGGCCCACGAACTGGGAGAAGTGGGCCGGTACGCCAAGGTAAAGGTCCGCCTGTACGGCGAGCTAATAGACACCACCGTGGGTCGGGTGCTGTTCAACGAGGTCTTGCCGGACGACTTCGTCTTCGTTAACAAGACGGTCGACAAGAAGACGGTGGGCGGCATTGTAGCGGAAGTCTATAAGAAGTACGGCCTCGCCCGCACGGTCTCGCTTTTAGACGACCTGAAAGACCTGGGCTTCCTACACGCCACGTTGGCCGGCGTCACGTTCGGCGTCGACGACCTGGTCGTGCCGCCCGAAAAAGCGACCCTCATCGAGGAGACCAAACGCGAGGTCGAAAAGATCGACAAGCTCTACAAGCAGCAGGCCATAACGTACGGCGAGCGCTACAATATGGTCATCGACGCCTGGACCCGGACCACCGACGTCCTGGGCGAGTTGGTCTTCGACCGTTTGTCGAAGGACGCCAAGGGCTTCAACCCGGTATTTATTATGGCGGATTCCGGCGCGCGGGGTTCGCAGAACCAGATCCGCCAGCTATGCGGCTTGCGGGGTTTGATGGCGAAACCGCAGAAAAAAATCACCGGCCGCATAGGCGAGATCATCGAGCAGCCTATCCTCTCCAACTTCCGCGAGGGCCTGTCGGTGTTGGAGTACTTCATTTCGACGCACGGCGGCCGCAAGGGCCTGGCCGATACGGCGCTCAAGACCGCGGATGCCGGCTACCTCACGCGGCGGCTGGTGGACGCGGCCCACGACCTCATCGTTACCGAAGGCGACTGCCGCACGCTCCTCGGCATCGAGATGACGGCCCTCAAAGAGGGCGAGGAGGTAATCGCCTCGCTGGGCGACCGGGTGTTGGGTCGCGTGGCGTTGGAGGACCTATACGACCCGGTTACCGGCGAGCTCATCGTCGCCGCCAACCAGCTCATAGACGAGGAAGAGGCCGAGAAGATCGAGATGTCCAACGTGACGTCGGCCAAGATACGGTCCGTTTTGACGTGCGAGTCGCGCCGGGGGGTATGCACCCTCTGCTACGGCAAAAACCTCGCCGCCGGCAAGCTGGTGGACGTGGGGGAGGCGGTGGGCGTCATCGCGGCCCAGTCCATAGGCGAACCCGGGACGCAGCTCACGCTCCGGACCTTCCACGTCGGCGGCACGGCCAGCCGCATCGTAGAACAGTCCAAGATCTCGGCCAAAGTCGCCGGTAAGGCCCGCTTCGAGCGGCTGCGGAAAGTAAAAAGGCCGGACGGCTCGACGGTCGTCCTGTCGCGCAACGCCGAGCTGAACGTCGTCGACGAGGAGGGCCGGGACCGCATAAAGTACACCGTGCCGTACGGCGCGGCGCTGCAGGCGAAGGACGGCCAGCTATTGGAGAAGGGTCAGGTTATATACGAGTGGGACCCGTACAGCGAGCCCATTCTCGCCGACGTCGACGGCGTGGTTGAGCTCCGCGACATCATCGACGGCGTTACGCTCCGCGAAGAGGTGGACGCCGCGGGCCTCATTCAACGCGTAGTCGTAGGCGGCACCAGACGCAAGGACCTCGACCCCCACATTATCGTCCACACCGGCGACGGCGGCAAAGACGTCGAATACCCCGTACCGTTCGGCGGGTACTTGAGCGTACACGACGGCGAGAGGGTCGAGGCCGGCAAGCTGTTGGTCAAACTCCCGCGCGAAATAGGCAAGACGCGCGACATCACCGGCGGCCTCCCGCGCGTCGCGGAATTGTTCGAGGCGCGCCGGCCCAAGAACCCGGCCATAATCGCCGAGATCGACGGCCACGTCGAGATCAAAGGTACCCGGAAGGGTAAACGCAAGATCGTAGTCGGCGGCGAACATCAAGCCAAGGAATACGAGATACCCCAGGGAAAACACCTGAAGGTGCACGAGGGCGACCTGGTAACCGCAGGCCAGCAGCTGTGCGACGGTAACATCGACCCGCACGACATCCTCCGCGTCAAAGGCGACAAGGAGGTCCAGGAATACCTGGTTAACGAGATCCAGGAAGTTTACCGGTTGCAGGGCGTCGACATCAACGATAAACATCTCGAGTCCATCGTGCGCAAAATGCTGCGTAAGGTTAAGATCGAGACGGTGGGCGATACCGAGTTTTTACCCGAGCAGGTGGTGGACAAATTCAAGTTCCGCGACATCAACGAGAAGATGATAGGCCAGGGCAAGAAGCCGGCGACGGCCAGCCCCATCTTACAGGGCATAACCGAAGCGGCGCTGTCCACCGATTCGTTTATCAGCGCGGCCTCCTTCCAGAAGACGACACACATCTTGGCGGAGGCGGCCTTCGCCGGCAAGCGCGATAACCTGTTGGGTTTGAAGGAGAACGTCATCATGGGACACTTGATCCCGGCGGGGCTCGGGGCTTTCGACGCGTTAAAGTTGAAGCTCCAGGTCAAAGAAGAGCTACCGGCGGAGGTCGAGGAGCCCGAGGAGGAATTGGTCCGGGAGAAGTAACGCCGCGTCTCGCGGCGCCTCGACGGAGAAATTATGCCGACAATCAATCAGCTCGTACGACACGGCCGCGGCAAGGCACGGAAGAAGTCCAAATCGCCCGCGCTCGCCAAATGCCCGCAACGGCGCGGCGTTTGCACGCGGGTGTGGACCGTAACGCCCAAGAAACCCAATTCGGCGCTCCGTAAGGTGGCCCGCGTCCGTCTTACTACCGGGACGGAAGTGACGGCCTATATCCCCGGCGTGGGCCATAACCTGCAGGAGCACTCGATCGTCCTCGTGCGCGGCGGCCGCGTTAAGGACATCCCGGGCGTCCGCTACCACGTCATTCGCGGCACCTTCGACGCTTCGAGCGTAACCGACCGCAACCGCAGCCGTTCGAAGTACGGCGTCAAAAAGCCCAAGAAGGTGAAGTAGGCCGGCCTGCCCGGCACCATCGTAACGCGGAGGTTTATCGCATAATGGCGCGCTCGCGCAAACCAGCGAAACGCAGTTGGCCGCCCGATTCCAAATACGGGTCGCCCCTTATTACGAGGTTCGTCAATAGCGTCGTGTCGCGGGGCAAACGCTCCACAGCCGAGCGTATCTTCTACGACGCGATGGATATCGTGGCCGAGAAGACGGGCGAAGACCCGCTGGCCGTGTTCAACCGGGCCATCAACAACGTGAAACCGTCGCTGGAGGTCAAATCGCGGCGGGTGGGCGGCGCCACGTACCAGGTACCGGTAGAGGTACCGCAGCAGCGGCGCGCGGCGCTGGCCATACGTTGGCTCAAGGCGGCGGCCCTGGCCAGGTCGGAACACGGCATGGAGAATAAATTGGCCGGAGAGATCCTGGACGCCGCCAAGGGTGCCGGCACGGCGTACAAGAAAAAGGAGGATACGCACCGGATGGCCGAGGCCAACAAGGCTTTTGCCCACTACCGTTGGTAATCGCCGCAGGGGGGGTGCGGCTGGTTGATGATTAATAGTCGGACACAACGCGCTCGTTTGGATGCGGGCTGAGGTCCTAAGGCTTGGGGAGCATAATAGCCATCCCTTGCCGGGGATGGTTTTTTTTAATATAGCGTTATGCCGCGGAAATCGCCTATAGAGAAGATAAGGAACGTGGGGATCGCGGCCCACGTCGACGCCGGTAAGACCACCGTTACCGAGCGGGTTTTGTACTACACCGATAAGACGTACAAGATCGGCGAGGTCGACGAGGGCGCCGCGGAGATGGATTGGATGGAGCTCGAGCGCGAGCGCGGCATCACCATCACCGCGGCGGCGACCACCGTATCGTGGCGCGACCACCGTATAAATATTATCGACACCCCCGGCCACGTGGACTTCACGGTGGAGGTCGAGAGGTCGCTCCGCGTCCTCGACGGCGCCGTCGTCGTGCTGTGCGCCGTGGGCTGCGTGGAGCCGCAGTCCGAGACCGTGTGGCGCCAGGCGGACCGCTACCACATACCGCGCATCGTCTTCGTGAACAAGATGGACCGCGTCGGCGCCGACTTCTTCGCCGCGGTCCGCGAGCTCCGCGAGAAGCTGGCCGCCAACGCCGTACCGATACAGGTGCCCATCGGCGCCGAGGATACCTTCGTCGGCGTAACCGACCTCATAACCATGACGCCGTACATCTTCGACGCCGACACGCTGGGGAAAAATTACGACCCCATAAGCCTGTACAGCCTGCGCGAGGAGCGCCGCGCCGAGATCATGGCCTGGCGTAAAAACCTGCTCGAATCGCTGGCCGAGGTGGACGAGTTCGCGATGGAGGCGTTTCTCGACGGCCGCGAGTTGACCCGGGACGAACTCGTGGCCGCCGTACGCCGGGCGACGTTGGACTACGCTATCGTCCCGGTGTTGTGCGGCTCGGCGTTGAGGAACATCGGCGTCCAGTTGCTCATCGACGCCGTCGTCAACTTCTTACCGTCGCCGGTGGACGTACCGCCGGTGATAGGTCAGAAGCCGGGCCGGAAGGAGACCGACGTCCGCCGGGCGGCCGACGACGAGCCGTTCTCGGCGCTCGCGTTCAAGATTATGAGCGACCCGTACGTGGGCCGGCTCACGTTCGTACGCGTCTATTCCGGGACGCGGCGCGCCGGGGCCACGGCCTTCAACGCCAACACCGACAAACGCGAAAAGCTGGGCCGCCTGCTCGAGATGCACGCCAACGACCGGGACGACGTGGAAGCCGTTTACGCCGGCGACATCGCCGCCGTCGTCGGCCTGAAGAATACCTTTACCGGCGATACCCTGTGCGACGACAAGCACCCCATCTTGCTGGAACGCATAAGGTTCCCCGAGCCGGTGGTTTCGGTCGCCATCGAGCCCAAGACCAAGGCCGACGAGGAGACGCTTAACGAATCGCTGGCCAAGTTGGCGGAGGAGGACCCCACCTTCAAGGTCCGGTACGACGAGGCCACGGGCCAGACCATAATCTCGGGGATGGGCGAGCTGCATCTGGACATATTGACCAAGCGCATGTTGCGGGAGTTCGGCGTCGCGGCCAACGTCGGGCCGCCGCAGGTGGCGTACAAGGAGACGGTATCGGCGGTGGGGCGCGGCGAGGGAAAGTTCGTCAAACCGGCGGGCGTCAAAGGCCAGTACGGCCACGTATGCCTGGAGGTCCGTCCCCACCCGGACGGCGACTTCGCGTTCGAGAATCGCCTCGCCGGCGGCGTGCTGGAGCGCGAATACGTCGCGGCCACCGAGCGCGGCGTCCGGGGGGCGCTGGAGGCCGGCGTGCTGGCGGGGTTCCCGGTTTCGGGGGTGGCCGTCGCGCTCTACGACGGCTCTTCCCACCCGGTGGAGTCCACGCCCATCGCGTTCGAGATCGCGGCCCAGCAGGCCTTCCGCGAGGCTATGCTGAAGGCCCGGCCCCAGTTGCTCGAGCCATACGGGACGATAGAAATAGTGATGCCCAAGGATTACGTCGGCGACGTCATAAACGACCTCAGCGGCCGCCGCTCCGAGGTCGTCGGGATGGAGCACCGCGCCGACGCGGAGATTATCAAGGCCGTATGCCCCATCGCCGAGACTTTCGGCTATGCCACCGGCCTGCGGTCCATAACGCAGGGACGCGCGACGTATTCGCTGGAGTTCCTGCACTACGACAAGGTACCGAAAAATATCGCCGACCGAATTTTGCGGCTGGCGCGGGGATTCGTACCCGAATTTTAGGGGGGTAACGCGTTTTATGCGTAAAAATGCTTTACTTTTAAGGGCTTTTGTGTTATAAGTTGAAACTTCGCGCCTCGCCCCGGTCGCGGCGGCGGGCGCGTACGACGTTAAATAGCAAATATATCTGGCAAATAGTATAAGACCAGACGCAAAAATCCCTACCGCTTGAGGGCATCGGAGGTTTTGACGCCATGGCCAAGGCGAAGTTTGAGCGGACGAAGCCGCACATGAACGTGGGGACGATCGGGCACGTGGACCACGGGAAGACGACGCTGACGAGCGCGATAACGCGGGTGCTGGCGCAAAAGGGTATGGCGGAGTACCAGGACTTCTGGTCCATCGACAAGGCGCCGGAGGAGAAGGAGCGGGGGATAACGATCGCGGTGGCGCACGTGGAATACGAGACGGCGAACCGGCACTACGCGCACATCGACTGTCCGGGGCACGCGGACTACGTGAAGAACATGATC
>DATKVX010000026.1 GCA_035529855.1 bacterium | reverse complement strand
CCGTAGTCCGCGAAGTCGAAGCGATACTCGCCCTGGAGGTTGGGGGCCGCCTCGCTCTGCGCCGCGACGAACTTGATCTTCTTCCCCTTGGTCAGCGCGTCGCCGAAGAAGGGCAGCGCGAAGCCGCCGAAGTTGGAGCCGCCGCCCAGGCACGAGGTGACGACGTCGGGATAGTCGCCGAGCTTCTCGAACTGCTTCTGGGTCTCAAGGCCAATAACGGTTTGGTGCAGCAGGACGTGGTTGAGGACGGACCCCAGGCTGTACGTGGCCTTGGGGTCGCCGGCCGAATCCTCCAACCCCTCCGAGATCGCGATGCCCAGCGAGCCGGGGTGCTTCTTATTTTTATCGTAGAGCTCCTTGCCCACCTTGGTGAGGGGGCTGGGAGAGGCGTGGACTTCGGCGCCGTACATCTTTATCAGGCGGCGCCGGTCGTCCTTCCAGTCGTGGACCGCGCGCACCCAGAAGACAGTGCACTTCAGGCCGACGAGGGCGCAAGCGTACGCCAGCGCGGTCCCCCACTGGCCCGCGCCGGTCTCGGTGGTCATGCGCTCGAAGCCCTGCTCGCGGGCGTAGTACGCCTGCGCCAGCGCGGTATTGACCTTATGGCTGCCGGTGGGGCTGTAGAACTCGGCCTTGTAGTATATCCGGGCCGGCGTCTCCAACCTCTTCTCGAGCTCCGTCGCCCGAAAGAGCGGCCGCGGCCTCCCCGCTTTCAGGTATAGCTCCTGCAGGTCCGGCGGGATGTCGATCCAGCGGTCCTCGGCGAACTCCTGCTTGAGGCACTCGCCGATGAGGAGGTTGGGGAGCTGCTCGAGGCGGCTGGGCCCCTCCTCCGGGTCCTGCGGCGGCGGCAGCGGCTCGGGCAGGTCCGGCAGGATGTTGTACCACTGCTTGGGGAGTTCGTCGGCTATTAAGTTGATCATTACGGGCTTCTTGGCCATACGCCGGCTCCTTCTCGAAAAGAACTTATTCGGATAACTACGGATAAACTACGAGCGCCGTTAGCGTGGACTGCAAATTTAAAACGTGGTGCCGCGGATGTCAAGGGTAAAACGGTAAGGAATACTTTTGGTGCTTCGTCATCCTAAGGATTCATCATAACGCCGGTACCCGGGGTATTAATAAAGAGCTAAAAATATTAACTTGCTAAAACGGTAATAATAGCTTATATTAAAAGGGGGTTAGGCTTCAAGGAATAAATATGAATACGATACGCCGCTTTGAAATAGGGAGCGATAGCAATTCGAATAGTCGAATCCGGCGAGGAGGAATAATACGATGAAAAAACTAGCTCAAAATATAAACGATATATCGGCGAAACTAGATAAATGGCGGCGACGGTCGCTAAACGAAGCTTCTACTAGAACGATAATAATAGAACCGATTCTCGAGGCGTTAGGATGGGATATAAGGGACCCCGACGAGGTCGGAATAGAGTATCCTACTGTTGATAAAAAGGCGGTAGATTACGCTCTAAAAATTAATAAAAAGCCTATACTGCTGATCGAAGCTAAAGCCCTCAACGACCCCCTTGAGGACGTTAAAGCTATTACCCAAATAATCGGTTACGCAACCAGCGACGGCATAGTCTGGTGCGTTCTCACTAACGGCGTTAAATGGAAAGTTTACAGGAGCGTAGAAAAATGCCCGGCCCCTGATAAGCTTATGTTTGAAGTTTCACTCGACCTAAACGAAGCCGCAGCCCCAGACGCCACCGACCTTGCCCGGCAATTGTGGCGGGTTTCACGAGAGGAGATCGCGAAAGGGACTTTAGATGAGATAGGCGAAAGGACGTTTACCGACGGCAAAGTGAGAAAAGCTATAGACAAGATTATGAGGGACCCGCCGAGGCGTTTCATCAACTTAATTAAGAATGCCGCCGGCGACGAAAATTTAAAACCCCAAAAAATAAAAGAAAGTCTAACGCGCGTTTGGGCCATGATTAGTCCCGAAGGCGGAATCGACGTTCCTGAAACCGCGGAAATAATACCGGAAATAGATAAAACTACAAAATCCGAAAGGGCTTTAAAAAGTTGGGAAACGAGGCGGCGTAAACGACCGAAGAAAATATATACCGAGTCGCGCCATATAGAAGGAAAACCCGCCGAGGTCCTAGAGTTGTACCGAAAGCTCGATAACTTTTGTTTTTCTTTAAAACCGGGGATCGTAAACAAACAATACATAGCTAAAACTATAAATTACCTGTGCGCCAATAAGTGTTTTTGTTCTATCCATATACTTCGAAACGGCCTACGCGTTTGGTTGTATTTGAAATATAATCGGGTCGAGAACCCTCCGCCATTCTCGCGCGACGTATCCAATATAGGCCACTGGGGCGGGGGCGACTTCGAATTGGGCGTTACCAACGCGACCCAACTCGAAGAGAGTTTCCCATTGATTAGGCAATCTTTCGAAACCCGTTGCCGCTAAACCAATAAACTAATAAACCAAAAAGCCCCGCCGCGGCGGGGTTTGCTTTTCGCCATAACCCGTTAACGGAACTGCTACACGTCCCGCCGGGCGTACAGCGCCCACGTCGCGACGAAGAAGAGGACGACGTAGACCGCGGCCGTGGCGACCGTCAGCCAGCCGTCGACGCCCCAGGATTGCCCCTTTAACAGCTCGGCGGCTCGCAGCTGCACCCCCGCTATGGGCGGCGCCGCGGCGAAGTAGACCTCGGCGCCCCACCGCACGTACCACGGGAGCTGCAGGCCGGCCTCCTTGTAGCCGCCGGTCATGAAGTCGCGCAAGGCGCCTATCGCCGCCGGGAAGCTGCCCAGGTAAATAATTATCCCCAACATACCGGCGACTACGCGCGGCAGAAACATGCTGAAGAAAGCCACCAGCGCGACGGCGAGCGCGAGCGCGAGCGACGCGACCCCCACGCCGAGCCAGAGCGTCCAAGGGAAGACGTGCGCGCGCAACAGCGACAGCGCCGACGCCAACGCCGCGAGCGCCGCCGCCGCCGCGAGCGCCGTCAGGAAGACGCCGAGGAGTTGCCCCAGCAGGACGTGCGAGCGGCGCACCGGCTTGGACAACAGGAACTGCGCCCGGCCGTCGTCCAGCGGCCGCGACGCCGCGCCCATCGCGAGCATCACGGCGAACAACACTCCCCACGCGACGGCGATGTGGTAGGAGACGGCCCGGGCGATAGCGAGCTGCTCCTCGGCGGCGTAGACGTGGCTGCCGCTGTAGAGCTGCGCGCCGAAGAGGCACCCGGCCACTATGAGGAACAATATGCCGACGACGCCGAATACGACGAGCGTCCGCGACGCGAACGCGCGCTTGAAAAACTCCCACGCTACGAGCCAAACGGTCACGCCGACGCTTCCTCCCCGGCCTTGCCGACCACGGACACGAACAGGTCTTCCAGGCTCTGGCGGCGCGTCGTCAAGGCCGTGACGACGCAGGCCGCCGAGGCCGCGGCCTTCGAAACGTCCGAAGAATCCTTGCCGGGCAACAGCGTCAGGGCGAAGCGATTGCCGGTCGCGTCGACGGCGCTCGATATTTTCTCGAAAGCTTCGCGCGCCGCGGCCGCCGGCCCCTCCAGCTCTACCTCCACGACGTTGGTGGGCTTGAGCAGTTCCGCGAGGTCACCCTCGGCCACCAGCCGGCCCTCTTCTATTATGCCGACGCGCGAGCACTGCGCCTCGATTTCGGCCAGGATGTGGGAGCTCACGACGACGGCCTTGCCGCGCGCGGCGTAGTCGCGGACCAGCGCCTTGACGAGGTGGTGGCCCAGCGGGTCGAGGCCCGCGGTGGGCTCGTCCAGGAAGAGGAGGTCGGGCTCATTAACGAGCGCCTGCGCCAGGCCCACGCGCTGCAGCATCCCCTTGGAGAAACCGCCCATCCGGCGGTCGGCCGCGTCTTCGAGCTCGACCTGTGCGATTAGCTCGTCGGCGCGTCGCGCCGCCTCCGCTCGCGTCACGCCGAAGAGCCGCGCCGCGAATCGCAAGTACCGCCGCGGCGTGAGGTACGGGTACCGCACCGGGAACTCGGGGAGGTAGCCGACGCGGCGCCGGAGCTCCGGCTCGCGCCAGTCGTCGCCGAAGAGGCGGACCTCGCCGCCGGTGGGCTTCACCAGGTCCAGCGCGACCTTGATGGTGGTCGTCTTGCCGGCGCCGTTGCGGCCTAAGAAGCCGAAGACCTCGCCCGCGGCGACGGCGAACGACAAGTCGTCGACGGCGGTGACGCCGCCGAACCTTTTGGTAAGGTCTACGATTTCGAGGACGGGGGCCATAAAAAAAATCGGCGGCATTATACGATTAAACGCCGCTTAAGTAAACAATTCTCTAACAGCCTTGACGCCGGCCGCCGAATTACTACTTATCTATGTATAAAGGGCCTTTATTTAAATAGGAAGAGAGTATTACATGTAGCCTATTGTAATTTCCTTTATCGTATTACGGCCGTCGTAATCAAGGCCGAAGAACCAAAAACGTAATCGGCGGGTATAAAAGTCCCAAGTATAAAAATAGTATTCGAATTTATCGGGAAGTATGAAATACCCTTTTCCCCCCTTCGGTAAAACGCGGAGGTAATCTCCAGCACGGCGGTCCCAATCAGTTTCCCTACCCCTACTGATAGCAGAATAGACCTTCGACCTATATATCCCCGCCGGGTCGTCGCATACATATACGCCTTCGGGCGGTTCTCCAAATTCGTAACCCCCGCATATAGAAAGGTTATGCCAATAAAAAAGGTAGAGCGTTATATACGCCGCCTGCTCCAAACCCTCCAACGTTTTAAATTTCGGGTCCTTGTCGAAAAGCGCCGCTATATCCGCGATAACGCGTTCGTCCCCCGCTACCATCCACGGGTCGGGAATCCTTAGATCTCTTATATATTTATGCGAAGGGCTTTCAAGGTCGTCCGCTTCCGGCTTGTATATAGCGCTCACGCCGCCGTACCAATCGGCCGATATATTTACGAACACGTAATCGTTTAAAGCGCTGAACTCGTAGCCGTACTCGGCTTCCTTGAAATCTTGGAATAGCTCCTCTTTTGGTACTTTCATTATTAAAGCCCTCGGAACTACCCAAACAGGATTTTGCCGGTAACTAAGATAAAACAACTCCTTTGCGAACTCGTCCGTTCCGCGGTCTATACTTACGTGCCTAATCTCTAATAAACTGTCTAGTTCTTTCGTTTCGGGGACTGCCCCCGCCGTTAACGGCAGCACTACGGCCAATATAAAAACTAAACGCATTTAAAAACCCCTTCAACCTAGCCCGCTGTATTAGCTCCTACCAGTTTAATATCGGCTCATCCAAGCTACAGCCGCAGAACGGCACGCCGAAGGCCATCGGGCCGGGTTTGTACTTAGCCCGGAAAAACGAAACCGCCGCTGCCGCGAACGGCGCGCCGGTTGGATTGTATCCTAAATTAACCATATTCCCTTCCTCGCCATCTTAAGTAAATTATATACCCGAACCCGTTCGCGAATCAAACACTTTCTTCGTTGCCGAAATCGCCATCCCCCGCGAACATCGCCTTGACGCGGGCTCCCGTTTCCGTTATCATTAAACGTCCCCGGAGGGCTCGCCTAACGGTATGGCAGCGGATTTGAAATCCGCCGGCCTCACGGCCTTGGGGGTTCGATTCCCTCGCCCTCCGCATCGCGCCGCCCCTCACGGGCGGCGCATTATTATCACGTAATGCGAGCGCGCGACGCCGAGCGAGGCCAGCGTCTCCGCGAGCCAGCGCCACTTGTTGACGAGGAAGTGGACCCAGCGGAAGCGCAGGCCGAACTTGTACGTCGCGAGCCGCCAGCCGGGAAAAAGCTCGCGGACTTCCCCCAGCTCGAGCCCCCGCGGGAGCCCCTCCTTCGCGCGCTCGACGAAGTCGTACCAGACGAAGACGCCGCCGTCGGCCAGGACCCGGCCTATCTCCCGGGCGGCGCGCTCCCGCGCCTCCCCCGGCGGCAGCGACGAGAACAACAGCGACTGGAAGACGACGTCGAAGGCGCCGGCGCGGAACGGCAGCGCCGCGGCGTCGCCGCGGACGAAGCGCACCGCCGCCGCGGTCTTGGCGCGGCCGTCGCGAAGCGCCTCGATATCCCGGTCCAGGCCGACGCAACGCCCGGGCGACGCGCCCATCTCGACAAGCAGCCGCAGCAGGTTGCCGCGTTCGCAGCCGTCCTCGAGCAGCCGCTTCCCCTCCAGCGCGACGCCCTCGCGGCGCAGCGCGCGCGTCAACGCCAGCTCGAGCTGGTACCGGTAGAAGAGCGCCAGCGGCTTGAAGAGCGTCCAGTAGCCGCGGCTCGAGACGTACTCCTTCTCCGCCTTAGATAGCATTATTCGGAATCCAAAACCGTTCCGCCTGCGCGGACTACTCCTATATCTATAACCTCAGGCCGGGCCGGCGTCAACCCAAATGATGACCGTACGCCCGCCGGCCTTGACCCCCGGGAGTGGGCGTGCTAATATTGTAAAATGTTCGACGGCCTTCCCGAACCCCTCTCCCTCGAAAGCGGCCTCGCCGCCCTCGAGCTGGAAGACCTCGCGGCCATCGCCGGACACGTGGGCCTCCACGAAGAGCTGACCTCCAAGGCACGCCTCCTCGCAAGCATCCCCGAGCGCCTCGCCGACCGCAAAGCGGTCCGGCGTTTCGTCCGCGAGCTCGAAGCGGACGCGGCGGAGGTCCTCTTCGTCGCCGCGGCCTGCGAAAAACTGCTGGCGGTCCTCGGCCCCTCCACCCTCTTCCGCTTCGGGGCCACGGCCCCCCCTCAGGACGCCGTAACGCGCGGCCTGCTGCTGCCCGACGCCGCTACCGGCCTGTACCGGCCGGCGGCGGAGATATTGCCGCACGTCCACGACGAGGCCGCCAAGCAATTCGCCGCCCCGGCCGCCGAGCCGCCGCCGCGAGTCACGACCCTCGAGCCCCCCTCCGCGTTCCGGGACGCCGTCTCGAGCTGGTGCTACGTAATCAAAAACCCCATAACGCTGACGCAGAGCGGCTCCACCCCCAAGCGCGCGCTCGCGAAACTGGCGCCGCTGCTGGAGGTGGCGGAGGAGGAAGCGCCGCGGGCCGCGGCGGTCGAGGGTTTCGGGTACAGCCGGCTCGAGCTCTTGGCGGAAGACCTGGAACGTCGCGGCGCATTAGCGCGGGACGACGGCGAACTCCGCGCCGCCGGATGGTTGGCGGAAGACCCGGCTCGCGTGGCCGCAAATTATAACGCCGACCTGACTCGAGCCGTAGTGGAAGAGGACGGGACGGCCGGCGCCCTCCTCGCCGCGTATTTGTGCGCGCTGTCGCCGGCGGGTCAATGGCGGCCCGTCGCGGATGCGGTCCGGAGTATTCTCGGCGTAGCCCCGGACGCCGACGGGGCGAACATACGTAAGGGCCTTTTCGCGCTGTTCGTAAGCGGCGTTTGCGCCGCGGGCGCGGCCGACGACGGCTCGCTCCTCTTCGCCCGGGCGAAGGAGCTGGACGAATTGAAGCGGCCGCCGGCGCAACCCGCCGAACCGCGGTTCTTGCTGGGCGGGAACTTCGAGCTCAAGGTCCCCTACGACGTGCCGACCGAGACCAGGCTCAAGCTCGAGGCGTTCGCCGAGCAGACGAGCGGCGGCCGCCTTCCGTCGTACCGGATATCCAAGGCCACGTTCTACCGCGCGCTGGACGCCGGCGTCGCCGTCGACGAAGTGCTGTCCTTCCTGGAAAGCCGCGTCTCGAAACCGGTCCCGCAAAACGTGGCGTTCTCGCTGCGCGGCTGGGCCGAGCGATACGGCAAGATATCCTTCTACGACCACCTCGTCGTCGCCGCGGAGACGCCCGAAACAGCGGACGAAATCGCCAACCTGCCCACGGTCGCGCCGTTCGTCAAGGGGCGGCGCGAACTGCACGCCGTCGAGATATCGCGCGAAGCTTACGCCGCCGTCCGCGACGCCCTCACCTCGGACGGGTACCTGCCGCGGTCGTTGGGGGGCGAGGCCGAGGCCGACGTCTCGCCCCGGGCGCTGTTCGACGCCGGCTCGCGCCGGGCCGCCGAGGACGGGACGCCCGAGCCGGAGGCCGAGAACGCGGCCGCCGTCGTGGAGTTCGCGGTCGCGCACGGCAAGGCGCTGAAACTCTGGCTCGAGGGCGAGGAGGAACCGGTGGAGGTCGAGCCCTGCAAGATAACGGTGCAGCGCGGCCGGGCGTACCTCCACGTCGCCGGCGACGGCGACCGGACGCCCATACCCGTAGCCGCCATCGCCCGGGCGACGTTTAAATAGATGACGGGCCGAAAGGAAACGCCGCCGTCGCTGAGTTGGCGCGCCTGGCCGCTGGTGGAATATCCGGCGCGTTCGGCGCTGGCGGCCTTCGCCGTCGCCGGCACCGCCGCGGCCATATACTTTATTTGGGACAGCGCGCTCTTCGCGGTCCCGGGCGCCGTCGTGCTGGCGCTCTCGCTCCACGGCCATATCCTACCGCGGCGCTTCCGCCTCGACGACGACGGCGTTTTCGTCTCGGTGATAGGAATAAAAAAACGCCGGCCGTGGGATTACTTCCACTCCTACTACGCCGACCGGCTGGGCGTCATGCTCTCGACCTTCACGTATCCGTCGCGACTCGACTCCTTCCGGGGCGTGAACCTGCGCTTCGCCCGCGACAACCGCGACGACGTCGTGGCGTTCGTCGCGGCCAGGCTCCCGGCCGCGGAAAAGAGAAGCCGCCGGCGCTCGAGCGGCTAACACCGGAGGACCCGTTGGCACGAAAATCCACATGGCGGAGCGCGCTGACGTACGCGGCGTCGTTCGTCTTCCCCTTCTTCGGCGTCGCGTACGGCGCGCTCGAGATGTGCAAGGGGGAGGAGGCCAACCGGCGCCGCGGCAAAATTTGCCTCGTTCTGGGCATCGCGGCGCTCGTGCTGGTGTGCGTGGGCGGCGCGGTGTGGCTGGCGCTGGGGCTCAAGGCCGGCTTCGGCTTCCTTCTTCCGGAATAAAAACGAAAGGCCGAGCGATGGCGAAAGCGAAAAACCCGGTCGAAGCGGAGACGGCGGCGGAAGTCCCGCCCGAGCCGCGATGGCTGTTTTACGGCGTGTCTTTCGTCCTACCGATAGCGGGCATCGTCCTGGGGGCGCTGTACCTGGGCAAGCCGGACGCGGCCAACAAGGAGTTCGGCAAGTACTGCCTTATCGCGGCGCTGGTGAACTTCGCCATCGGCGTGTCGGTCATCCTGTGCATGGTGCTGTTCTACGCGGCCTTCTTCCTGGTCTATATCGGCCTCATCGCCGGGTTGTTCGGCGCCGCGGCGGGCGGCGGCTTATAACCGTCGCGCCGCTGTATCTCCCTCTTATTTAAATTACGCCGACGAAAAAGCGGCCCGAGCGGGCCGCTTTC
>DATKVX010000025.1 GCA_035529855.1 bacterium | reverse complement strand
TGGAAGGTCCACGTGCCGGACGGCAAGCCGCTCGCCACGCCCGCCGTGGCCGACGGCCTGGTATTCGTCGGCGGCGGCTTCGGCACCTACGACTTCTACGCCTTCGACGCCGACGACGGCGACCTGGCCTGGCAGTACCACGTCGGCGACGACGGCCCCACCGCGGCCGTCGTACACCGCGGCCGCGTGGCCTTCAACACCGAGTCCTGCATCCTCTATGTCCTCGACGCCAAGAAGGGCAACAAGATTTGGGGCCAGTGGCTGGGCGACCCGCTGATGGCGCAGCCCGCCGCGGCGGGCGATAAGATCTATATCACCTACCCCGGCGGCGACGGCCAGCACCATCTCACCTGCCGGGCGCTGGAGAACGGCGGCGAGGTCTGGAACCAACCGCTCATCGGCGAGGTCATCACCGCGCCGGTGGTCAACGGCGGCTCGGTCTTCTGCTCGACGCTGGAGGGGACGGTCTACCACTTCGACGCCGACACCGGCGAGTTGAA
Source organism: bacterium (assembly GCA_035529855.1). NCBI lineage: Bacteria > bacterium. The sequence goes on along the minus strand of DATKVX010000025.1, from coordinate 51,164 downwards.
GTGGAAGGACCAGAAGCTCGCGACGTCGGCGCCCTGGGTCGTAGGCGAAGAGGTCTACGTCTCCAAGCGCGTGGAGGTCGCCGGCGAGGGCGGCGCCATGGACCAGTACGAGGGGATAGCCGGCCTGGGCCGCGGCTCCGGCACGCAGACTAACGAAGAGCTGTACGCCTACGGCAAGGCGGACTATTTGAAGCACGACACCTCGAGCCGGTACGCGGAGGAGCAGGCCGACCTCGACTCCTCGGTGGGCTTCGGCACGGCGCCGGCAGCGGCCAAGCTGGGCCAGGCCCAGGATAACCTGGGCGTGGGGACCGTATCCGGCGTGTGGGCTTACCAGGGCTCGCGGCCCGTCGTCCTGAACAACACGTCCTACAACGCCATGGGCGACGCGGTCCGCGCGGTCGACGTCGAATCCGGCAAGGTCCTGTGGGAAAAGCGATTCAAGCCGGAAGAGGACGTCGGCGGTCGCGCGCTCACGCCCCCCTCGCTGGCGGGCGATAATTTATATTTCGGCTCCACCGACGGCCACGTCATCTGCGTCCGCTCCGGCGACGGCAAAGAGCTGTGGCGCTTCAACGTCGGCGAGCCCATCCGCTTCCAGCCGGCCGTGATGGGCGGCAAGGTCTTCGTGGGGACGGACTACGGCAACATCTTCTGCGTGGACGTGAAAGACCGCTCCGCGGACGGCTGGGCGATGTGGGGCGGCAACGCCGCGCATAACGGCTGGGAGGAGTAGGACCCCCCTATCCTCTCCTCTTAAGGAAACCCGGCCGCAAGGCCGGGTTTTCGCAGGGGGCCACCTTCAGGTCGGCCCACCTTAATCCTTTAATAATATGAAAGCCGTTGGTAGGGGCGACTGGCCAGTCGCCCCTACTTCCCAGTCGGCCTTGAATAATCCCTTATTATTAAGGGAAAAAGGCGGCCACACCTAAAGGTGCGGCCCTACGTATTCCCCCTACCCGGCCGCGAGGCCGGGTTTACCATTAAATGTAGGGGCCGACCTTCAGGTCGGCCCGCCCCCCGACAAGGGGCTTAAGCCCCTTGTCCCTCCCCGGCCGCAAGGCCGGGTTTACCATTAAATGTAGGGGCCGACCTTCAGGTCGGCCCGCCGTTATGGTGGTCGCACCTGAAGGTACGACCCTACTTGAACGCAAGAGGTACCCGACCGCGAGGCCCGGGTTTTTATTATACGCCCGTACCGTCGGCCCGTCTATCCCGGCGCCTCGGCGGCGTGCTCTTTACCCGCAAATACGCTGGCGACGGCCTCCAAAATGAAGTCGCGACCGTCCAGGACCTCCAACAATACAAGGTCCCCGTCGACGGCGTAGTGGAGGATATACGGGCCTCGCTCCTCCGCCACGTCGACCGCTTTCTCGGAGAACTGTATTAACAACGCGTCCACGTCGTCGCTGTATTTCGTTTTAATCATAACGCCCCCTTCGGGCGGGATATACGGTTATAACGGTAACCGCGTCGGCATCTTCGACGAACAGGACCCGTAAAACACGCTTTTCATCGAGCGGCGCCTCGGCGACGCTCCTCCCGCCGTAACCCGCTTTAACGTTTTCGGGAGCCGTCGCCGTTTTCAAAACCGTTTCCTCATCCACGGGCACGCCCAACGCCGCCAGGAGCGCTATCTTGTACCGGGCGTGCTCCGATAATCCTACTTTTTTTATGGTTCCCGTACCTCTCGTCGGCTTCGCGCCGCAACGCCGTAAACATTTTATTATCACCCCCGGCCGCCGTCAAGGTTAAATGTCGACCCGCCCCCACGCCGCCGCGCACGACGGCTGGTAGGAGTAGGACACCCCCTATCCTCTCCTCTCTATTTAAACGGGAGCGGCGGGGTTTAACCCCGCCGCTTCCGGCAAAGTGCGTAGGGGCCGACCTTCAGGTCGGCCCGCCCCCCGACAAGGGGCTTAAGCCCCTTGTCCCTCCCCGGCCGCGAGGCCGGGTTTTCCCATTAAACGTGGGGCCGACTTTCCAGTCGGCCCGCTATAATCCTCCAACAATATGAAATTCAGTTGGTGGGGCCGACTTTCCAGTCGGCCAACTATAATCTTTTAACAATATGAAAGCCCGGCCGCCGTCCGAAATCACGACGATGGATAGTAGGGGCGACTGGCCAGTCGCCCCTACCCGCCGGTGTCTAAGGAAATAAGGCGGTCGCACCGGAAGGTACGACCCTACGTATTCTCGGAACCCGGCCGCAAAGCCGGATTTTTCGACCCCTCGACAAACGCGGGCCGTTTTCGTATAATCGCGACACTATGGTAGCGGAGAAAAAACGCCTTACGGAAGAGGAAGCCCGCCGCATCCGCGCCGACGGCCAGGTAACGGTCGCGATGAATTACATCCGGGAACGGCGGGACGAAGAGGCGCTCCGGATGTTCGACGAGGTCCTGGCGGACGACCCCGGCAACGGCCGGGCGATGAAGGGCCGGGCCCTGGCGCTGGGCCGGCTGGGCCGGTCCGACGAAGCGCTCGAAACCGTAGCGGCGATGCTTCGGAACGACCCCCACGACGCCCGCGCGTACGACGCCCGCGCCTCGGTCTACGAATACATGGGCCGGCTGGAGGAGGCGCGCGCCGAATTCGAACGCGCCCTGGCGCTCGAGCCCGAGGGGGCGGACCAGCACTACAACTTCGCGTGTTACTGGGCGGCGCGGGGCGACGCCGAGCAGTGCCGGCACCACCTGGCGGAAGCCCTCCGGCTGGACCCGCCGAGCCACGTCTACGCCGCCACCGACGTCGACCTCGAGCGCTACCGCGAGGAGGAGTGGTTCCAGGAATTGGTGGCGTTTAAGAAATAACCGCGGGGAGGAGAAAAAGGCGGCCGGAAGGCGGTTTTCCGGTTTCCCTCCCGCCGCTAAAAGAACGATCGACTCCTTACGCGGTCCTTAATCCCAGGGGGAAGAAAATGAGAAAAATATTTTACGCGATCCTGGCAGTGGCGTTAGCCGCGATGCCGGCGTCGGCCGATCTCGGCCAGGTCGTCGGGTCGTTCTCGTTTCCACCCGGACCGGGCCTAGGGTTGGCGCGCTCGAACGCCGACCTCTACGTATTGGCCGCGGGCGCGCTGAACCGCGTGTACCGCGTTAACCCGGCGAGCGGTTCCATCCGCTCCTCGTGGACCATAACCTGGTCTCCGGGCAGCCACGGCCTCGCCTATTCGGAGCCGGGTTACGTATGGGTCGGCGATCTTAGCAACTCCTACGTTTACCGCGCCTCGCCCACGGGCAGCCTGTACGGCTCCTTCGCCGTACCCGCCCGGGCGCACGGCCTGGCGCCCGAGGCTACGGGCGACGGCGGCGCCGGGACGACCGCGCTGTTCACGACGAGGGAAACGCCGCCGCAAGGTTTCCGCCACGACCTGACCACCGGCAGCATCCTGTCGTCGTTCTCGATCCCGAAGCCCAGCCCCCTCGACGTCGCGTGGGACCACCGCAACCTCCTCCTGTGGTTGGCCGCTGGCGGGACCGCTCCCTTCATCTACGGCTTCTCTACGACGGGGTCGGTCGCGGCCTCGTTCGCCTCCCCCAGCCGCCAACCCGTCGGCCTGACGTACTACGGCCAATACCTGTGGGTTACCGACAACGATAACAATCGAATCTACCAGGTGCACTGCCCTACGGGGATCGGCGTAGAGGCCGCCTCGTTCGGCAAGGTCAGAGCGCTCTTCAAATAGAATGCTCGACGCTTAAATTATGACTCGGCCGGAACCGGTCGCGTTCAAGAAACAGAAAGGGGAACGCGGATGCCCGAAGAGCCGATGACCGACGGCCGCTTCCGGATGTTCGCTTTCTACTCGGCGTGTCGGGACCTCTTCCACCCGCCTCTCAATACGCTGGCGGTGGTGGGGATTAAACCGGGGGATACGGTCCTCGACTTCGGCTGCGGCCGGGGCGGCTTTACCGTCGCGGCGGCGGAACTGGTCGGCCCGGAGGGAAAGGTGTACGCCCTCGACGTTCACCCCCTCGCTGTCAAGCTCGTGCGGACCGAAATACGCCGTCGCGGCCTCGCGCACGTCGAGACGGTCCAGGCCGACGGCCCGACGGGCCTGGCCGACGAGAGCGTCGACGTCGTCCTCCTCTACGACGTCTTCCACGACCTCGCCTCGCCGGAGGCGGTCCTCGCCGAGCTGGCGCGAGTTATGAAGCCGGAAGCCGTCCTCTCCGTCACCGACGACCATTTGAAGGCGGAGGAACTCGTCTCCGGCCTGAGGCAAGGCGGCCACTTCCAATTCTCGAAGAAGAACAAACCGACGTACGAGTTCGTAAAGAAGGTTTAACCGGCAGCGAGGTCCCAGCGATGGTGAAGATATTTACCGCTTTAACGTTAGTCGCGTCAACCGCCCTCGCGTTCGCGCCGACGCACCTGGTGGTCGTAGAAGGCGCGGTGCTGTACGACGAGGACCACAACTACGGAGACGACTACATCGTCGAGCGGCTGCCGTATTGGACGCCGGTGGTCGCGGAACCCGTGGGCACGCCCGAGAGCCCGCGAACGTACTGCCTGGTGACGCTGGAAGACGGCCGCCGCGGCCTGACGGAATGGGATTACCTCGGCCGCGCGCTCACGGTCGTCGCGGAAGAGACGACGCTGGCCGGCGTTCCCGCGGACGTCCCCGCCGACGTCACGCGGCTGAAGAAGGGCGCGGTGTTGGCGTTCGCGCCCACGGCCGAGGCGGGCTCGAGGCCCGGCTTCATAGAGGTCCTGAACGAGGACGGCCTCCGCGGCTGGGTGCCGGAGGACGCCGTCGCGCCGGCGCCGGGCGTCGGCGAATAAACGGCTATCGTTTTTCCTCGTAAAGAAACCCGGCCGCAAGGCCGGGTTTTCGTAGGGGCCGACTTTCCAGTCGGCCGATTGAAATCTTTTAGTAATACGAAATTCAGAAGGCGGTCGCACCTAAAGGTACGACCCTACGTAATCCTTTAACCCGGCCGCAAGGCCGGGTATCGTTTATGTAGGGGCCGACCTTCAGGTCGGCCCGGCGTCGTTGATCGGTCTGAACACCGCCCCCCGACAAGGGGCTTAAGCCCCTTGTCCCGGCTCGGCCGCAAGGCCGAGGTTTTCCTCTACTCGCACCCTTCCCTATTGGCCCCGTAAGACGTACAACAGCACCATCCGCGTCCAGGAGGCGAGCAAGGCCGCGGCCACGACGGCCAACGCCGCCCACTGCCGCCGCGACAACCGCCGCTCGCGCAGCGCCGGAAGGCCCGCCGCCAGCGCGTAGCCGACCGCCGCCAGCGCCGCCACCACCAGCGGCACGTGGTACCGCGGGTACGCCAGCGTCCCGCCGTGGACGACGAAGACGACCGCGAACGAGACGGCCAGGATTCCGCGCAGCCGCCCCGCCGGCATCAGGACCAGGCCGAGGGCGCACAGCGCCAGCGCCGCGGCGTCCGCCGCCGCCTCGAGCGCGGCCATGGGCCAGCCGACGCCGGCGGGCAAGGCCGGGATGCGGCCGGCGGCGTACGTCGCCGCGAACAAGCGCTCCGGCTCGAGCATGTCGAGGAGGCGGCCTACGCTCCGGAGCGCCGTCTGCGCCGGGTGCGTCGCGATATATCGCAGCGCCTCCCGCCGGTACGCGGCCGCGACGCGGAAGCCGTCCTCGCCCGCGCCGGCCACCTCGAGCAGCGGCGCGCAGCTCGCCGGGTCCTCCAACGCCTTCCAGGTGTGGCCGTACGGCGCCCGGGGGTTGTTTCCGATATACAATACGGCCGACGCGTTCGTATCCGTCGCGACGACGCGGCCCGTCCGCGAGAAGACGTACCCCGACCACAGCGCCAGTACGACGAGGATGCCGCAGGCGAAGGTCGCCGCGGCCGCCAGCCGCGCGCGCCTCGAGCCGTCGCGCCCCAGCGCCAGGAACAACGCCAGCGCGAGCGCAACCGGGAACGCCACGGACCGCACCAGCGCCGCGGCGCCGAAAGTTACCCCCGCGAACGCGAGCCACCGGTACCGCGGCCCGCCCCGCGTCCCCCGCGCCAACAGGTATATACCCAGGACGAGCGCGAACGTGAACGGCGCTTCCGTTAAGACCTTGGTGGAATAGTAAGCGGCGGGCAGGTACAGCGCGCCCGCGAGCAAAGCGACCTTCGCCGTCCGCGAGCCGAACTCGGCGCGGGCCGTAGCGTACACGAACCCCAGCGTCAGGACCGCGACGACCCCCTGCACCAGCCGAACCGCCAACACGCCGCCCCCCGCGTAAAATATCGCCGCCAAGAAGGCGACGTATCCCGGCGGGTGGCGGTGGACGTAGAGTTGGCCGTCCGGCGCCGTAAGGCCCAGGCCGCCGGCGAGGCGCCTGGCCGCCGTTACGTACTCCGCCTCGTCGGCGTTCAGCGGCGCGTCGCCCAAAGCCAGCACGAACGCCAGCTGGACGGCGAGCGCCAACAGGAGCAATAAAAAGACTGTTCGCTTCTCGGCCAAACGCGAACCCCGGCTCAGCTACCCCGGGCGAAGTACAACCAAACCATCCTCGCCCAAATTAACAGAAGGACCCCGACGGCGGCCCCGGCGAGCGCGAGGCCGCGGCGGGAATAGATGCCGGCCTTGAAACGAGGGAGCACCTCGGCGAAGAAGTACCCGATTGCCGGCATACCCAAAACCATCAGCGGATAATTGTACCGCGGGTGCGCGACGGTGACGGCGTACGCCAGCGACGTGCACAACACGACTATGAGCGCCAGGTTACGCCAGGGGCTCCTCGGCATCATCGGCACCGCGACCCAGAACAAGAGCAGCGCCGCCGCGGAAGCGACGACCTCGGCCCCGATAAATCCGAATACCAACGGCCGGCGCGCGTTGGGCAAATACCCGCGGCGGTACCCGCCGAAGAACAGCCGCTCCGGCTCCCACATATCCGCCAACTTCGACCAGAAGCGCGCGAAGGTCTTGACGGGGTGTGCCCTTATGTAGTCGAGCGCGGCGGCGCGATATATGCGGGAGTGCTCGAAGCGGTCGTCGGCCTCGGCAATAGCCGGCGGCGGGACGAACGCGCTGCCGGCGTGGGTTATGTCCCAGGCGTGGTGGTCCGGCGTGCTCACGCCGTTGCCGTAATAAAACACGGCCGAGCTCTTCGTGTCCAAGAGTACGACGTGACCCGTTTTGTAATAAACGTATACGCTCCACGGCGCGACGGCCGCGACGACCCCCGCGCCCAAAATCGCGACCGCCGCAACACGGCGACCGAAGGGCGAACCGCGCCGCAGTAAAATATACAAAGCCAGCCCCAACGCGACCGTCAACGCGACGCCGCGCGTAAGGCCCGCCAGACCCAAAAGTACGCCCGTAGCCGCGTAGCGCCAAAGGCCGGCGCCGGCGTTTTTCATCGTCGCGTACAAAACGTACGCCGCCGACACGAGGAAGAACGTGAACAGTATCTCGGAGAGGAGCTGCGTGGCGTAGAAGGCCGTAGGCAGGTACGCCGCGCCCGCGACGAGCGTCGCCTTGGCCGCGCCGGCGCCGAACGCGGCCCGCGCCGTCAAGAAGACCAGCACCAGCGTCGCGAGGGCCAACGCGAGCTGGACGAACTTCGCCGTAACGTTGCCGCCGCCGGCGCGGTAGACCGCGCCCAGGAACAGCGCGTACAGCGGCGGGTGGGTGTGCACGTACAGTTCGCCGCCGGGGTGAGTGAGGCCGAGCCCCTTCGCAAACCTCATCGCGGCCGAGTAGTACTCGCGCTGGTCGCTCGCGGGTTTGATTTCCCCGACAACGACGATGAACGACCCCCATACGAAAGCCGTCACGCACAGGACGAGCAACGCGAACCGCCACGTGCGGCCTAAGGGGTGCGGCTCTTTTTTCGCCCGAGGGGTTGTCATCTCCATCGGCACCGTACTATCGCCGCCGGCCCAAGGGCCGTCAGCTACCCCGCGTTACGAACAACCAGACCATCCTCGCCCAGATGAGGCCTAAAGCCGCCACCGGGACGCCGGCCAGAAGGAGGCGACGGCGGGGAATCGCCCGCGCCCTCCACCGGGGTAAGACGTAGACGAAGAAGTAGCCGATCGCGGGCATGCCGAGCACCATCAGGGGGTAATTATACCGGGAATGCGCGATCGTGACCGCGTACGCGACCGCGGTACCCAGGACCACCGCGAGCGTAAGGCCGCGCCAAAGGCTCTTCCCCGTCAAAAGCATGGTAAACCAAAACAACGCGAGCGCCGCGGCCGAGGCCGCCACCTCGGCGACGATAAAGATATATACCCAGGGCGCCGGCGCGTTCGGTAGGAAACCCTGGCGCCAGGAGCCGACGAAAAGCCGCTCCACCTCCCACATATCGGCGAATTTCGACACAAAACGTAGGGACGTCTGGAGGGGGTGAGCGGCCATATACTTCAACGCCGCGCCGCCGAATACCCGAGTAGGGTCGTAAACGCTACCCGGGCCGGGGCGTTCCGGCGGGACGATGTATCCCGCCGTCCCGTCGATGATGTCCCAGGCGTGGTGCATCGGCGTGCCGGGGCTGTTGCCGAGGTACAAAATCCCCGCCCCCTTGGTGTCCACCAGCACCGGCCTGCCCGTCCCGCCGTAGACGTAAACGCTCCACGGCAACACCGCGACGGCGACGCCGACCGCGAAGGCCGCGGCCGACACCCACCGCCGACGCCCGGATATCCCCCGTCTCGCCAAGAACAAAACGGCAATCGCGAAAGCGGCCGCCAACGCGACGCCGCGCGTCAACCCCGCGACGCCGAACGCGACCCCCGCCGCCCCGTCGAGCCACCACCCCCGACGCGCGCGCGCCGACGCCGCGATTAAAAGGTAAACCCCCAGAACGAGGAAGAACGTGAAAAGGACCTCGGACAACAATTGCGCAACGTAAAAGGCCGTGGGGAGATACGCGCCGCCCGCGAGCAAAGCGGCCCGCGCGACCGCCGCGCCGTAAACGCGGCGCGCCGTCACGAAAACTATGACCAGCGTGACCAGCGCCAAGGCCAGTTGCACCCACCGCACCGCCGCTTCGCCCCCTCCCAGCGCGTAAATCGCCCCTAAAAAAACGGGGTAAAGCGGCGGGTGGCTGTGGACGTACAACGTGCCGCCGCGGTCGGTCAGGCCGAGGCCGGCGGCCAGCCGTCGGCCCGTAAGGCCGTACTCGGCCTCGTCGCTCCGGAGCGGGTACCCGTCGATAACGATTATAAATGACGCCCATACGATGGACGTCGCGAGTAGGATTAAAAATACCTCGCGTACCTGGCGCATGGCTCCGGGCGCCTAAGCGGGCGTCGAACGGACGTTAGGAGGCCGCGAAATATCCGACGCCGGCACTCCTTCCGTCGAGCGTTAACGCCTGAGAATGGTGCCCACGGCGCCCACGACCCAGCCGCGTTCCTCCGAAGAAAAAGTGATGTCGAACAGCTGTCGATTGTGGCTGTGCCACAAGCGCCAATTCCGAGCCGCGGGGGAATAGATGTATATGCCGCCGCCCTTGGTTACGGCGAACCCGCGGCCGTCGGACCTAAAGTAAAGGCCGGTAATCGTCTCCGTACTCGGGAGGCGGGTCTTGTTGAGGCCGCCGCCCTTAAGGTGCACCGCGAAGCCGTCCGAAGCCCCGAACCACGCTTCGTTGTCGCTGACGAAAAAAGCGCACCGGTAATCGGATTCCACCGGGCTCGTGACCTCTACCCACGCTCCTTTCGACCTCTTCAATATACGGCCGTTGTCGCCCACGACCCAGCCCTCGTCGTCGCCGGCGACGCGGATGCCGTAAAGGTCGTCGGTGATGCTCGGCGACTCGTCGGTCCATACGCCGTCCTTGTAACGAAGGACGACCCCGCGCGCGCCGCAGAACCACGCCTCGTCGACGCCGTGAGCGTCGAGCGCGTACAGCGTATCGGGGCGCGTATTCCCGGGCACCCTCTCCCATCTACCGCCGCCCCGGCGCGCCACCCAGCCGTCTTTACCGCAAACCCATCCTTCCGTCGACGACACGAACTGGATGTCGAAGAAATCGGGGGCCAGCGTCGTGATGTCCAGGCGCCACTCCGAGCCGTCGTAGTACAGGATATTGCCGTTGTCGCCGCACGCCCAGATATCATCCTCGCCGACGGCCCAGATGGCGCGAACGTCTTCGGCCGTCGGACTGTGGACGGGCCGCCAGGGTACGGGGTTCTCTTCGGGACCGGAACCGCCGCCCGAGGAGCAAGCCACCACGACGACGGCCACGGCCGCTACTTTCGCCAGATGTTTACGCATACGAACCTCCTGCGTTTTCCGCCACGCACCGGCGGATAGAATTTACCACGGCCGGGCGGCGGCGTCAAGGCTTCCGGCCGGGCCCGCGGCCCCGAGACTCTTCACGGCGTTTTTAATGTTGCGATACCCCAAGCGCAATAATAGAATATCAACCGGGAGGCAAGCCTTTGGCCATATCAGTCGGGATCGGCGAAGTCCTAATCCTATCCGCGCTCGCCGCTGCGGTCGCGGCGGCGTATACCGCGCTCGCCGCGCTGCGGCGTAAAATCCGCGTAAAGGCCCCTACGCCGGAAGCCGTCGTGTGGGGTTTGGCGCTGGCTTACTTCCTATTTTTTTCCGCCCTCACGTTGGCCCGCCATTACGGCATGGCGACGTACGGCCTCGACCTCGGCTATTACGGCAACGCCGTCTACCAATTCGGCCGGGGGCACTTCTTCCACCAGTCCTTACTGCCGAACGAAATATACTTAAACCACTGCGCGCCGCTGCTGGCCGTCTTCGCGCCGTTCACGTACGTCTTCCCGGACCCGGCGTACCTCCTACCGCTGCAGGCGCTCTTTCTCGCCGCCGGGATACCGCTAATATACTTCATCGCGAAACCGGAGACCGGCTCGCGTTGGCCCGCCGCGGCCCTCGCCGCCGCCTTCGCGCTATCCCCCGCGCTCCACGGCGCCAACTTCTACGATTTTCACCCCCGCTCGCTCGCGGTACCTCTCGCACTGGGCGCCTTCCTCTTCTTTAGACGAAAGAACCTCGCGGCGGGTTTAGCCTGCACGGGCCTTTTGGCGCTCGCCCAGGACGAGCTGGCGGTGCACGCCGTCGCTCTCGCGGTGTACGGGGGCCTCACGACGGGCCGGCGCCGCGCCGGGTTAATCGCCGCGGCCCTGGTCGCCGCGTACTTCGTCGCGATTTGCTGCTTCCTCTACCCCAAGCTGACGTACGGCGTTACCGGAAAACCGCTGCACTTTTTGGGTTACTTCGAAAACCTCGCCTCGGGCGGCGAGGGGTCGCCGCTCTCCGCGCACGTACTAGCCGCCAAAGGCGGTTACGTCGCGGCGCTCGTCCTTCCCGTCGTCGCTTTTCTCCCCACCGCGGGCGCGGCCCTAATAACCGTCGCGACGCCGCTCGCCGTGCCGGCCCTTACGAGTATACCTACCGTCTTCGAAATCGGGTGGCAATACCCGCTCTCGATCTTGCCGTTTCTGTACGGCGCCGCGGCCGTCGGTTTGCATCGTATCGTACGGGCCGACGCCGGTCGCCGCCGGCGCCTCTTCATTACGGCCGCGAGCGCGTTGGCCGTCGCCCTTCAAATCGTCCTCATCATCGCCCTCACGCGGCGTTTCTATCGGGATTATATTTCGGCCGCCTTCCCGATCGCCCACGAAAAAGCCCTCGCCGGGGCGGTCTCGCGGGTGCCCCGCGATATTCCGTTATCCGCGGACGACGTCTTCGCCGCGCACCTCGCCCACCGTCGATACATCTACCTTAACTACCCGGCTCCCGGGTTTTGGCCTGCGAAGGAACCGGAAGCTATGCTGCTCGCGCGCCGCGCCCACCCGCCGCTCGAGCTCGCGGTAATTTTAGAACAGGCCGAGAAGTTGAGTCTGACGCCGGTCGATTTCTGCGCCGACTACGCCTATTTCGAGAAGCGGGAGGGCGATTACGCCTTGGATTACGAAAGGCTCTTCCGCACGTGGTACGGCACGGTCGAGGAGTGGCAGTGCTGGGCGCCGGGCGGAAAGCGACCCATAGCGGACGCGCGCGCCCACGACGGCCGCGCCGTACTGCTCGAGAATTACTTATACTGCGCGCCCGGGGACGGTTACGTCTATCCTCCCGGTAAATACGGCCTGGCCTTCCTGCTGCGGCGCGCCGACCCGGGCGAATTCTGCTTCGCCGTAATTACGGCACGCGTCGCCTCCGCGGAAGACCCGTCGGTTTTTAAGGTCTACCGGAGAACCAACCGCGTCAGGGCCTCCGCAAAATACCGGCCGTACATAATCCGCTTTGAGCGTAAAGAGCCGTTCACTCTGCAGCTCGAGGTACATTCCATCTCGCCCTTATACCTGGACGCGGTATCGGTCAACAGCGACGACTATACGCTCGAGAACGTACGCGCGTTGGGGCCCGGGTAACGGGGCCGGGGCTCGTAATACCGCCAAGCCCTTTATGGATTACATAACGCCGAAAGCCGTACCGATTAACGTCCTCCTCGTAGTGGCGGCGGTCGCTTTCGCGGCGGCCGCGGCCGCGGCGGCCGCCGTCGTATTTCGGAGACGGCTGCGGTTCGTAAAACCCTCGCCGGCGTTCGTGGTGTGGACGCTGGCCGGCGCGTACTTCCTATTCTTCGGCGCGGCGTCGCTGGGCCGCCACTACGGTATGGCCACCTGCGGCCTCGACCTCGGCTATTACGCCAACGCCATCTACCACTTCGGGCGGGGGCACTTCTTCGTCCAAACGCTGCTTCCGGCGGACCGGTTCATCAACCACTGCGCGCCGCTGCTCGCCGTCCTGGCGCCTTTCACGTACGTCTTTAAAGAACCGGCCTACCTCTTGCCGCTGCAAGCATTACTGGTCGCGGCCGGCATACCGCTCGTCTACGGCGTAGCGAGGCCGGCGGCCGGTTCGCGCTGGCCGGCGGCGGCGCTGGCTGCCGCCTTCGCGTTATCGCCGGCGCTTCACGGCGCGACCCTCTTCGACTTCCACCCCCGGGCCTTCGCGGTCCCGCTCGCGCTGGGCGCGTTTTACTTCTTCGACCGCAAACGGTTCGGGGCCGGCCTGGCCTGCGCCGCCGTGATGGCGTTGGCCCACGAAGAGCTCGCGCTGCACGCCGCGGCGCTGGTCGCGTACGGGGGCTTCGCCGCCGGGCGCCGCCGCGCCGGCCTCGTCGCGGGTTCCGTACTGGCGGCGTACTTCGTCGGCTTTTGCTGCGTGCTATACCCGAAACTTACGTACGCGCCCGGCGCCGGGCCGTTGAGCCCCTGGTTCTTGACGCGTCACCTCGACTACGGCGGATACATCGCGAGCGAGGCCGGGATGAAGGCCGTCGTGTTGGAGAAGGTAGGCTACGTAGTCGCGCTCGTCGCGCCCGTCGCGGCGTTCCTGCCCGCGGCCGGCGGCTTCCTCTTGACGATACTGACGCCGCTGGCCGTCCCGGCGAGCTCGAGCGTCGCGCCGGCCTTTAAGATCGGTTGCCAATACCCGCTATCCGTAGTGCCGTTCGTCTTCGGCGCCGCGGCGGTCGGCGCGCGGCGGCTCGTCCGACCTTCGCCGGGCCCGGCCCGGGCGTTCCTCGTCACGGCCGCCGCGTTAGCCGCCGTGGCCGTCCAATTGCTGTTGATAGCCGCGTTCGCCCGCTCGTACTACGAACCTACGCTCGCCGCCGCCTTCCCCACCCAACACGAAAAAGCCCTCGCCGGGGCCGTCGCCCGGGTGCCGGCCCGCGTACCGGCCTGCGCCGACGACCCGCTCATAGCGCATCTCGCCCAACGCGAATACGCGTATTCGTACGAACACTGCGCCGGCGTGGAGCTCCCGGCGACGCCGGAGGCGCTGCTGCTCAACCGCTACCTCTACGCGCCGGCCGATTTGCCGACGATACTGGAAAAGGCCGCGGCCTGGCGGCTGGCGCTCGTGGATTGCAACGCCGATTACGCGTACTTCGCCGGAGGGCCGCCCCGGTATTCCGAAGACGAGTTATTCCGCCGCTGGTTCGGTACCGTCGAGGAATGGCAATGTCGGACGCCGAGCGGGGAGCGCGTCGTAGCCGACGCCGCGGCCCACGACGGCCGCGCCATTTTCGTCCAACAAGAGTTGCGGCACGAAGGGCCGTCCGACTTCCTTTATCCTCCGGGGCGTTACTGCTTGGTTTTCTTGCTCCGCCCCGGCGAGAGGTTTTGTCGGGTCGTATACTCGGCGCACTTCACGGACCCCGACGACGAGTCGAAATTCCGGTTCAGGCGTTCGTCCAAAGTGCTGGTGTCCGGCGGCGGATACCAACCCTGCCGCCTTCGGCTCAAAAGCGACCGCCCCTTCCGTCTGAAATTCACCGTCCGTTCGACCGCACCGTTCTACTTCGACGCGGTTTCGATTAACAGCGGCGACTTTACGCTGGAGGCGGTGAGGGAGCTGGCGCGCGCCCCCTCGCCGTAACCGGCCGCGTAAAGCTAAACCCTTACAATCCGGACTAATTTGGTATAGTTAACCCAAGAAGCGACTGTGGGAATAGTACGCGACATATCGGCCTCGACGTGGGGGCTCCTAACCGAAGCCGGTCCCTATATGCTGGCGGGCTTCTTCCTCGCCGGCCTGGTCCGGGCCCTCGTTCCCGCGGCCACGGTCGTGAAGTTGTTGGGCAAACGCGACCTGGGTTCCGTATTCTGGGCCGCGGCGATAGGGGTACCGCTGCCGCTGTGTTCGTGCGGCGTGATACCCATGGCCGCGGCGCTCAGGCGGGAGGGCGCGAGCAAAGGCGCCGTCTCCTCCTTCGTAATCTCCACCCCCGAGTCGGGCGCCGACTCCGTACTCGCGACGTACGCCCTTATGGACCTCCCGATGACGATAGCGCGGCCGATAGTCGCGTTCGCTACCGCGTTCGCCGCGGGCGTGGCCGAGCTGGTCTTCGGCCGGCCCGGGCCGGCGGCCGCGCGCGCGCCGGGGACGCAAACGTACGGCCGCGGTTGCGACGACGGGGACCGGGGCGAATCCAAGGGACAGACCCCACCCGGCCTCGCGCGCCGCCTGGTCGTCGGCCTCCGCTACGCCTTCGGCGAGATGTTCGAGGATATGGCGGTATATCTACTCGCGGGGTTTCTTTTAGCCGGCGTGCTGGCCGCTTTGGTTCCGCCGGCGTTCGTCGCCGAACGGCTCGCGTCGCCCACGCTCCAAATAGTCGCGATGGTCCTGCTGGGCGCGCCGGTGTACGTCTGCGCCACGGCCGCGACGCCGATCGCCGCGGTGCTGGTGACGAAAGGCGTCTCGCCGGGCGCCGCGCTCGCCTTCCTCCTCGCCGGCCCCGCCACCAACGCCGCGAGCCTCGCCGTCCTCACCAAGTACCTGGGCCGGCGCTCGGTGGTCATATACCTCGTTACCATAATAGTTTGCGCCGTCGCCGCGGGCGTCGCCCTCAACGCGTTCTACGACGGCCTCGGCCTCGCCGCTACCGCCGCCGCCGCCGCGCCGCCGGCCGAGGGGGGCTTCGACTACGTGGGGACCGTCGCGGCCGCCGCCTTCGTCCTGCTCTGCCTGAACGGCCTCCGCTTGAAATTAAAGAGCCGCCGCGAGGGCGACGTTTGCGACGGCTAGGGTTAAGCGTAGGCAATTACAAACCGGCCTCGCGCGCTCGCGCCCGGGGGCTTCCCCGCAATACGGCGTACTGGATAAACAGGCCGAGTAAAACGACGTACAGGGGGTCGGTCGGGAACCGCATGCGGTTGGTCTCGGCCCACGAGAAGCCATTCACCACCAACGCCACGTACAAGATGGTGAAGCACACGTACAGCACGGTCAGCCGTCTCGCACGCGCCGCCGCGCCCTCGCCGAACGTTTTCTTCCCCAGCGCCGTCCTAAAGCCGTAATACAATAAAAGCGGCAAGCCAACCAACAAGTACAAGTAAAAGGACTCTTCATCTTCTGAAAAGAAAATGTTGCCGATAAACTTCGTAAATGGTTTGGATGGGACTCTACCGAAGAGCAAGCGGTCGAAGAGGCTGGTAATAAGCGAGACGCGGCCGAGGTTGCCGGCCTCGTCGAGAAACGCGACGTTGCTCGCGTAGTCGGTGCTCGAGCGGAAATACGTCAACCACGACCGGACTAACCCCTTCGAATACGCGTGCGGGAAATGCTTTAACACGTATAACGAGTCGGTAAGATATGCTCTCGAAATCCCGACGTACCCAACGTGATTGTAGTTACAAGGGCCGGTCGACTTGTACGGCCGCGAGAGCACCTCGACGTCGGCGAAGCGCGAGGCGTCCGCGTAGGACGGCGAATACTCCGACAACGCCGTAAAAGGTATGCACAGCGAGACGTCCGTCAGCTTACCTTCGACCAGTAGCGACGCCTTTTCCCCGACGGTTAGGTTCCCGCTGGTCATCTGCCAGAGGTTCATGCCGGTCCACGTACTGGCGGCGAACTCGCCGAACAGTACGTAATTTTTAAAACAAAAGGAGAAAAGCAACAGGAACGGCGCCGCGGCGACGAGCAGCACCTTCTTGCGCGCCCCGGCGCAGAACGCTGCCAGGGCGCCGGCGACGACGACGTAGTACGCCAAGTGGAACGTATGACGGATGCCGCACATCAAAAATATACACGCGAAAAAAGCGGCTATTGTCCCGGCCCGCCGCCGCGCCAACACGTCGTAAAAAAGCAGCGCCGACAACGTAACCAGCGCCGCAAGCGGGAAGGTGTAAAACAACCAATGTTCGTACAGTACGAACGACGGGCTAAGTAGGAACAACGTACTTACCGTAAAAGCGACGCCGCGGGAAACCCCCAGCTTAACCTGCAGCCAGAAAAGCGAGAGGTAGAGGGTCAACCCCGCGCCGAAGTATACGCCCTGGAAGACGTACCGGGCGCCGCCGCCGGCTATTTTTAAAACCGCCCCCAAAAATAAATTGAACAGGGGCGGCTGGCTGTGCATGTAAAAAACGCTCTCGAGCAGTTTGTCTTTTAAAAGCTCCGGGTCCAAATATTGCCAGTACCACGCGAGCGACGTGTCGTCGAACCGTACGCCCAACGCCCAATAAAAAAGGTGCACCGCGGCGTAGACGCCGGCGAGGCCGGCCGCCGTCGCTGCCGGCGGCCACCGCTCGAGCCGAGCCCACGATTCCCTTAAAGCCGACCGCACCATTCCCGTAAACCTTCGCGGCTACTTGCCCAACGACGCGCGGACGTTGCGAACCAGGAAATGCTGGACGAAGACGCCCAGCAACGCCACGTAGAGCGGGTCCGACAAGAACCGCATGCGATTACTCTCCGCCCAGTTGAACATGGTGCCCGCCAGAGCTACGTAGATTACGTTGAAGCATACGTACAGCGCCGTCAGCCGCTGTTCCCGCGACAGGCCGGCCGCGGCCGCGGCGTCCCGCTTCAACACCAACCTGAAGCCGTAATAGACGAGAAGGGGCAACCATATCACGAGATACAAATACGCGTACGGCGGGCACTTAAGATTAAAGAGCGCGAATACCCTCGTCAGCGGCGGCCCGAGCGGAACCTTGCCGTAAAAGAAGTAGTCGTAGAAGCGTTCAACGTACGAAATCCTGCTCTGGTTGCCGGCCTCGTCCAGGAAACGCACGCCGCTCGCGTAGTCGCTGCTCGATCGAAAATACATGAACCACGACCGCAGCAACCCCCGGAGGTACGCTCGAGGGCGATACCTGACGACGGCCAGCGCGTCCTTCATATAAACGCGCGAAATGGCGACGTACGCCAGGTGGTTATAATTATTGGGGCCGGTCGACTTGTTCGGCTGCGTCAACGCGTCGACGCCGGCGAACCGGGTATCCTCGGCGAAGGCCGGCGGATACCGCCCCAGCTCCGAAAAGGCGGGTACCGCCGTGACCGGCGAGAGCTTCCCGTCCGCCCCCAGCGCCGCCCGCTCCTCGGGCGACAGGAAGTACCCCGTCATCTCCCACAAGTACATTCCGCCCAACGAGCTCGCGGAAAACTGGCCGAAGAGTACGTAGTTCTTGGCGTAAAAGGAGAACAGGACCGCGAACGGCACGGCCGCGGCGAGTAGGACCTTCTTCCGGGCACCGGCGCACAAGACAACGACGGCCCCGGCGACTACGACGTAGTACGCCAAGTGGAAGACGTGCCGTACGCCGCAGACCAGGAACGAAGTCGCGAAAAAGGCGACGGCGGCCCAGCCCCGCCGGGTCGTTACCAACTCGTAAAATAAAAACGCCGACAGCGTTAATAGCGCGGCGACCGGGAACGTGTAAAACAACCAATGCTCGTACAAGATGAACGACGGACTCAGCATAAAGAGGCCGCTGGTCGCAAACGCGAGGCCGCGCGAGACGCCCAACTTAACCTGCAGCCAAAAAAGGGAGAGGTAGAGCGTTAAGCCCGCGGCGAGGTAAACGCCCTGGAAGACGTACCGGCCGTCGCCGGCCGTGATTTTTAAAACCGCCCCCAGGAAAAGATTGAAAAGGGGCGGCTGGCTGTGCATATAGAAAACGCTCTCGAGTAACTTAACCTTTAAAAGCTGCGGGTCCGAATATTGCCAGAACCAGAGCAGCGGCGTGTCGTCGAAACGAATTCCCCATAAATAGTAGACGCCGTGCGCCGCGGCGAAGGAGGCCGCCAACGCCAGACTCAGCCGCCCGGGCGATAAACCGTTGAGCCACTCGTTGAACCTGCTTGCCATTTCCCTGTTCCCTGATTTAATCCGAAATCAAAGAGGTCCGCGCCGGCTCGCCCCTCCTATTAAAAAATATATTAACGCAGATTGCAACGACCAAAATCCCGGCCGCCGTCAATAAAAAACGGCCCAAAAGGGCCGTTTCGTATTTGCGGGGGCTGGATTCGAACCAGCGACCTTTGGGTTATGAGCCCAACGAGCTACCTGACTGCTCCACCCCGCGCCCGAATGATATCATAACGAACGCAGGGCGTCAAGGACTCTCCCCGGGAATTATCCTTGGATTAAATAACTCAACGCCTCGGCGACGCGTACGCTCGGCGCCGGTCCGCCGACGAGCTCGAGACGGGGCGAAGGACCTTCCCGGCGCGCGCGCGCTTCCGCTACGCCCGCCCTTATGGCTTCCGAATCTACGTCGACCAAGCGGTTGACCCCCGCCGCCACCGTCTCCGGCCACTCGGTGCGGTCTCGCAGGGTGAGCGCGGGGACGTCGTACAAGTACGCCTCGCGCTGGACGCCGCCCGAGTCCGTGAGCACCGCCGCGGCATACCGGATAAGGGCCAGGCTGGCGTAATAGGTCGCGGGCTCGGCCAGCGTGACGTGCGGCGCGGCCTCGAGCCGTTCCCAAAGGCCCGCCGCCCGGAGCGCCTTCGCCGTACGCGGGTGCGCCGGGAAATAGACCGGAAATTCCAACTCGAGCAGCGCCTCGGCCACCGCCTCGAGCCGGGCCGGGTCGTCGACGTTCTCCTGGCGGTGGCACGTCGCGTACGCGTAACCGCCCGGCTCCAACGCCAACGGCGTAATATATTTCGCGGCGTCGAGCCCGGGGTACGCGGCCGCGGCCACCTCGTACATCACGTCGCCGACGACCGCTACGCCGTCGGTAATGCCCTCCCGCGCCAGGTTCGCCGCGGCGCCATCGTGGGGACACAGCCGCAAGGCCGCCAGCCGGTCCGTCAATACGCGGTTGCGTTCCTCGGGCATCGCCCAGTCGTAGGAGCGCATCCCGGCCTCGACGTGCGCCAACGGCACCCCCGAGAGCGACGCCGCCAGCGCCCCCGCCAACGTCGACGTCGTATCGCCCACCACGACGACCGCGGCCGGCGCTTCCTTGTCGACCACGTCCGCCAGCCGCCCCGTCATCGCGGCCAGCTGGGCCGCGGGCGCGAGCCGCCCGACCTCGAGGTTGTAGGCCGGCTCCGGTATGGCGAGCTCGGCGAAGAAGGCCGCCGACATCTCGTAGTCGTAGTGCTGGCCGGTGTGGACCAGCAGCCACGCCGCGCCCTCCGGCGGTTGCGCCAGCAAAGGCGCGGCCTTCACGAACTGCGGCCGCGCGCCCACCACCAGCATTATACGCCCGTTATTATCCATAGAAATCGGCGACCGCGGCGCAGACCTCCTCCACCTGCTCGCCCGTCATCTCGGGCCAGAGCGGCAGCGACACCACTTCGCCCGCCGCCTTCTCCGTCTCCGGGAAAGAGCCCGGGCCGTAGCCGAGATATTCGAAGGCCGGCGTCAAGTGAACGGCCGTCGGATAATAAATCGCGGAGGCGATGCCGCGTTCGCCCAGGAAGACCCGCAGCTCGTCGCGCCGCGCCGCCCGCACCGTGAATTGGTGGTAGGCGGGTCGGCAATCGTCCGGCTCGAGCAGAAGCGTCACGTCGTCGACCGCCGCCAGCCGCTCGCGGTACAACCGTACGATTTCGCGCGTCCGCGCCGCCCAGGCGTCGAGGTGCTTGAGCTTTATCGAGAGGACCGTGGCCTGCAGGCCGTCGAGGCGGCTCTTGTAACCTATCTCCTCCGGGTAATTCTTCGTCGCCGCGCCGTGGACGCGGAGGCGCCGCGCCCGCGCCGCCAACTCGGCGTCGTCCGTGGCCACCAGGCCGCCGTCGCCGAAAGCGCCCAGGTTCTTGGTGGGGAAGAACGAAAACGCCGCCGCGGCACCCAGGCCCCCGACCTTGCGGCCCGCCAGCTCGCCCCCTATGGCCTGCGCCGCGTCCTCCAAAATGGCGACGCCGGGCGCCGCCTCGGCCAGGGCCGGCACGTCGGCCGGCAGGCCGTAGAGGTGTACCGGCATCACCACTTTCGTTCGTTCCGTAACCGCCGCCGCCGCGGCCGCCGGCGATACGTTGAGGGTTTGCGGGTCCACGTCCGCGAATACCGGCCGCGCCCGCAGCCGCACGACGACGTCCGCGCTGGCGACGAACGTGAAGGGCGTCGTTACGACCTCGTCGCCCTCGCCGACGCCCAACGCCCGCAGCGCGATGAGCAGCGCGTCGGTCCCGGAGCCGACGCCGACGGAGTGCTCGACGCCCACGTACGCCGCGGCCTCGCGCTCGAATTTTTCCACCGGCGGCCCGAGCACGTACCGTCCCGACGCGAGGAATTCCTTCACCGCCGGCGCTATTTCGCCCTCCAGCGCCCGGTACTGCGCCGCCAGATCTTTTAGCGGTATCCTGATTTCGGCCATAAAATTTAACCCTTAAGAAGCGGCCCGCAAACCGCCCGGGCCGCACGCGTACTCCCGGCCGCAGCGGCCGCACGCCCGCCGGTCGCCGGGGACCAGCATCCCGAGCCGCTCGCCGCACGCGCACGCGTACGCCAAAAGGCGCGCCGGAACGCCGCCCACCACCGCGTACGCCGGCACGTCCTTCGTCACGACGGCGCCGGCGGCCACGAACGCGTGCTCGCCCACCGTCGCGCCGCATACAATAGTGCAGTTCGCGCCGAGCGTGGCGCCCCGCCGCACCAGCGTCTTCTCGTAATCCGCGCTCGAGCCCCGCGGGAACGCCGACCGGGGGTCCCGTACGTTCGTGAAGACCATCGACGGCCCGCAGAAGACGTCGTCCTCCAACGTCACGCCCTCGTAGACGCTGACGTTGTTCTGGACGTGGACGTTATCGCCTATGGTGACGTTGGCGCCCACGAAGACGTTCTGCCCCAGGACGCAGCGCTCGCCGACGACGGCCGTGCCCATAACGTGGCAGAAGTGCCATATCCTGGTGCCGGCGCCCACCGACGCGCCGTCGTCGACGACGGCCGTGGGATGCACGAAATAATCGCTCGCTTCGCTCATTTTTAAATTTAAGACCGACCGGGCGGCCCTAGTTCTCGAGGCGTACCGGCCCCCCGCCGGCCGCGGCCGACTTCTGCGCCGCGGCCAAAACTTTGACGACGTCGAGCCCCTGGCGGCCGTCGGCCCGCGGCGTCGCCCTCGTCGCGACGCACTCCAGAAAGTGCCCGAGCTCCGCTTCCAACAGGTCGACGACCGGGACTTCCACCGCGCTCGAGCCGTCGTCGTAAACCTCGGCGCCGCCGCCCCGCGCGCCCATACGGTAAACGGTAAGTTCACCGCGGCCGCCCTCCTCCTGGATTACCGCGGCCATGGCCTCGTCGCCCACGACTACGAACCGCCGCGTCTCGAGCGGGTACAACCACGACGCCCATACGTGCGCGGTGACGCCGCCGGAGAAAGACAGGTTGAGGAAGGCAGCGTCCGCGACGCCCGCGCCCCGGGCGTCCACCGCCACCGCCGACGCCGACGCCGGCTCATCCTCCAAAAGCCAGAGCGCGAGCGCGACGTCGTGCGCCGCGAGGCTGAACGTCACGTCTTCCTCGAGGCGGATGGTCCCCAGCTTGGCCCGGGCCGCGGTCATATATTTGATATCGCCCAGCTCGCCGGCGGCGATAGCGTCCTTCAACGCCTCGAAGGCCGGGTCGAAGAGCAATATGTGCCCCACCATCAATACGGCCTTTTTCTCTTCCGCCAACCGCACCAGCGCCGCGGCGTCGGGCGGCGTGAGCGCCAGCGGCTTCTCGACCAGCAGGTCCTTGCCGGCCGCGAGCGCGGCACCGGCCAGCTCGGCGTGGTGGGACGCCGGCGCGGCGATTATCGCGGCTTTATAACCGCCCTTGAGGAACTCCTCCCAGGAACGCAGCGCCGCGACCTCGGGATAACGTTCCCCGGCGGCGCGCGCCCTCTCGGCGTCGGCGTCGTAGAAGGCGACGCGCTCGGGCCCCAGGAGCGGGACAAGCTTCGCCAGATGGTTCAAACCCCACCGGCCTACGCCGACGACCGCAACCTTGACGTCGTCGCCGCCGCTCACGCCTCGGCCCCCTTCTTTCGCAGGAGCTCTTCGTATAATTTAGCGTACCGGTCCGCCATCTTATCCGCCGTGAACTCGAGCGTGACGCGCGACCGCGCCGCGCGGCCCATGGCCCTACGCTTGACCGGGTCGCGGGCGAGCTCTCGCAAGGCGTCTGCCAACGCGGCGACGTCGCCCGCCGGAACCAGGTAACCCGTCTTGCCCGGCTCGAGCAGTTCCGGGTTGCCGCCCACGGCCGTCGCGACCACCGGCAGCGCTGCCGCCATAGCTTCCATAATCGCTATCGACAACCCTTCGGACGGCGTCGGCAAAACGAAAACGTCCGAACCCGCGAGGACCCGCGGGATGTCGTCGCGGAAGCCGAGTATATGGACGCGTTCGGCTATACCCAACTCCGCCGCGGCCCGGCGGATTACGGGGAGGCCCCAATGCCCTTCCCCGGCCACTACGAGTCGTACGTCTAAGCCCTCGGCTAGCAGCTCCGCAAACGCCGCCAGAAGGTCGCCGTGCCCTTTGGAATCGAGCGACGCTACCACCGTCGCGACCACCGCCCAGCGCGGCGCGCCGATCTCGTGTCGGAACGACAGTCGCTCGCGCGCGGCCTCGAGGAAGGGCGCCGCCTCCAGGCCGTTTGGTATATGGGTAACTTTGGCCGCCGGTACGCGACACCTTTCGCGAAGCTCGTCAGCTATCTCCGCCGAGACCGCGACGTGTCTATCGAAAAAATTCCTCAAACAGAAACAATAGAACCTGGCCGAGAAATCCCGTTTCTCATTCAACGTACGGCGGTCGAGGTTAATTTGACCGTGCTGCGTGGACACGGTGGCCGCACCCGCCAGCCGGCCGCCGAGGGCCGCGACGAAGTCGGCGCGCCGGGTGTGGGTGTGCACTACGTCGAAGCCCTCCTTTTTTACCAAATCGGCGTAACGGCGATGGGTAAACACGTCGTACTTGCTCTTGACTTCGGCGTCGAAAGTGGGAACGCCGGCGTCTTTGAAACGCGTCGCGTACGGCTGGGTGCTCGGGGCCGCGAGCGCGACGTCGAAGCCGCGCGCCGGCAAGCGTTCGCACAGCGCCAACACCGTCGCGAGGTTTCCGCCCCACGACGAGTAATTGTGAACCATTAAAACTTTAGCCCGGGCGACCACGGCCAGCTGCCAATTTACCGCTGCGTTAAAGGCACGGCATAACCATTACCGTGCCGAGGGGTTTGGAATAGAGTTAGTTCAACCGTCGGGCCCACTAATCGGCCGGGCCGCGCTTTCCGGAACCGTGAAAGAGGCGGTACCAGAAACTCTTTTGCTTCTCGGCGCGGATCTCGGCCAGGCGGTCGACGAAGTACACGCGGTAGTAATCCACCATGTCCTCGGGCGAGAAGACCGGCGTCAGCTCCTCATCCTGCAACGCCTCGTACCGCTCCTTGAACCCGGCGTCGGACTCGAGCCGCTCTTCAATCATCTTGGCGCAGGCGGCGTCCTCGCCCGCGTCGAACTCCGCCCGGAAATCGGCCGGGAGGACCTCGCGCCACTCGTCGAGCCGCTTGGCGAGGTTCTCCTCCTCGGTCTCCTTGAGCGCGCCGAAGACCAGTATGAGGACGGCCGCCGCGACCATTATCGGCAGTACTATCTTCTCAACTTTCCAAGCCGGCATAATCCCAACCTCTCACGCGAAGGCCAACGCGGCGTAGCCGACGACGTGGCCGTAGTCGCCGGACGCCTCCGCCGACGTGGCATACCGAATCAGCGTCCCGCCCGAAGCGCCCAGGGCCCGCAACGCGACCAGCGCCACCGCCGCGGGCCAGACGCCACACATCGAGATGTCGTGCGAGGCCACGACCTCCAACAAACCCTCGCCGTCCAACTCCTTCAGGCGTTCTATGGCGAGGGCGTCCTTGCGTTCGGCCGAGGCCGCGGACTCGTAATGGGTCATATCGCTCGAGACGATTACGACGGCGTCCTGTTTAAAAGGCTCGAGCGCGGCCGCGACCCCTGCGCCGGTATCACGGACGGCCGCCGCCGCCATCGGCCCCAGCGCGACGGGGACGATTGCCGCGTCGGGATTGACGTACTGCACGAACGGGACGACGACCTCGAGCGAGTGTTCGGGAAGGTGGGCGGCCTCGTCCGCCTCCAGCAGGGGACATTTCTCGAGCAGCGCCGCGGCCACGTCTTCGTTCACCGGCGCGTCGCCCAACGGCGTCCGCCACGCCCCCGCGGGCCACACCGCGTACGGCGCGCCCGCCGAGTGGTGCTTGGGCCCGAGCAGCACGACGACCGCCGGTACGCGCAGCCGCGCGAACAGCTCGCCCGCGGTAGGGCCCGAATAGACGTAGCCGGCATGGGGGCACAGGCCGCCCGGGTAAGGCTTGCGCTCCGCGGCCACGACGTACGTCGCCAGCTCGCGGCGGAGCGACGCCTCGTCCGCGGGGTAGAATTGCCCCGCCACGATAGGTTCCCTAAGGTTTGACGTTGCCATCCCGCGCCGACTCGTAGCTGTACAAGCGGATGGTTGCGAGCTCGTCGTCGGTGACCCGGCCGTCCTCTACAGCGCCGCGAATGAGGTTGGCGAGCTTCTCCTTCTCGCCCTCCGACAAGCGCGGCAGGTCCCGCGTAATGGGCCCCAGCTCCCGCTTCAGCGCCGCTACCTCGTCCGGGGGAACCCCGGCCTTCTTCGCCATCCGGTCGATTATGGCTTCCGTTACAAATTCCTCGGCCGGCATCTCGCCCCGTACGACCCGCAACAGCTCGTAACCGGTGCTCGTCGGGTCGCCCGCGGCGCGGCCCAACCATATCAACACCGAGACTATTAAGGCCAACGCCGCGCACGCCAAAACGAGCGCGCCGACGAGGCAGCCGCGCCGACCGCGGCCGTTATCTCCTATCGCCATAAAGATGGGTACGGTCCCCGCCGACTATTATAAGAGGGCGGCCCGAACGCGTCAAGCGGAAAGGCGCCAACCGGCTACTGCAGCGCCGTCAGGTTATCCTCTACCCGCGCCAACGTGGCATTGAGGATCTCGAGGCGTTCCGCGTCCGCGGCCACGATGTCCGCCGGGGCCTTTTTGACGAAGTTCTCGTCGCTCAGCTTACGGCCCAGCGTCGCGACGTCGGCCTCCAGCTTCTCCTTGGCCCGCGTCAGCCGCTTTATCTCGACGTCGAAATCTATGACGCCCTCCAGCGGGACGAATACCGTCAGCTCGCCGGCGACGGCGGCGGCGGCGTGGGCGGGCCGCTTGCCGGCGGCCAGCGACGACGCGCTCGCGATGCGCGCCAGCGCGAAGAAAGGCGCCAGCGCCTCGGCCGCGGCGCCGGCTACGACCGCGTCCTCGGCGGACAACATTACGTCGACGTCGCGCCCGGGCGGGACGTTCATCTCGGCCCGGATGTTCCGCACCGCGCGGACGACGTCAAACAGCAGCTCGAGCCGCGCTTCGGCCTCCTCGTCGGCCGCGGCAACGTCGGCCTCGGGCCAGGGCGCCCGGGCGCAAAAACCTCGGCCCGGCGCTACCAACCGGTAAAGCTCCTCCGTAATAAACGGCATTACCGGGTGGAAGAGGCGGAGCAGGACGTCGAAGACGTGCCGGGCGACGCGGGCCGCGGCGTCGCCGCCCGGCGCCTTGCCGTACAGGCGGGGCTTTATGGCCTCCAGGTACCAGTCGCAGTATTCACCCCAGAAAAATTGGTAGAGGGTGTGCACGTAGTCGTTGAACCGCATCTCGTCGAACTCGCGCTGGGCCTCGGCGTGCGCCCGGGCGAGCCGCGACAGCACCCAGCGGTCGACCGGCTCGAGCTCGGCCGCCGCCGGAAGCGACTCGTCCGGCGACTCCCCCACGTAGGGGAGCAGGAACCGCGCCGCGTTCCATATCTTGTTGGTGAGGTTGCGGCCCAGGTCGAACCGCTCCTCCCACAGCCGGAAGGATTGCGACTGCGTGCAGAGCGCGGTCAAGGTGTAGCGCGTGGCGTCGGCGCCGTGGCGGTCGACGAGGGACAGCGGGTCGACGCCCGTCCCCAGCGACTTCGACATACGCTTCCCCTCCGCGGTCTGTATCATGGGGTGGAAGTAGACGGTGTGGAAGGGCACGCGGCCGGTGAACTTCAGCGCCGAGAAGATCATCCGCGCCACCCACAGGAAGATGATGTCCGCGGCGGTGCAAAGGAGGTCGGTGGGATAGTAAACCCTCATGTCCGGCGTGTCGTCGGGCCAGCCCATGGTGGAGAAAGGCCACAGCGCCGAGCTGAACCAGGTGTCGAGTACGTCCTCGTCGCGGCGGAGTTTGCTCGAGCCGCAGCTGCACGTCGTCGGTTCCGCGCGCGCCACGACGACCTCGCCGCAGTCGTCGCAGTACCAGGCCGGGATGCGGTGCCCCCACCACAGCTGCCGCGAGACGCACCAGTCGTGAACGTTGTCCATCCAATCGTAATAGACCTTGACCCAGCGCTCGGGCACGAACTTGACGTCGCCGGCGGCCACGGCCTCGCGCGCCGGCCCGGCGAGTTCGGCCTGCTTGACGAACCACTGCAGCGAGAGGTACGGTTCGACCACCGTCTTGCAGCGGTCGCATATCGCGAGCGGGACCTTGTAGGGCTTCGTGGTCTCGAGCAGCCCCTCCACCTGGAGGTCCTTGAGAACCGCCTCGCGACATTCCTCGCGCGTCAGGCCGCGGTACTTGGCCGGGACCTCGTCCGTCATCCGGCCCTCTTCGTCGATGGCCACGACCGTGGGGAGGTCGTGCCGCTGCGCCACGTCGTAATCGTCGGCGTCGTGGGCGGGCGTGATTTTGACCGCGCCGGTCCCGAACGAGGCGTCAACGGCTTCGTCCGCAACGACCGGTATCTCGCGCCCTACGAGCGGCAGCACGACGGCGGCGCCCACCAGTCCCTTGTAGCGCTCGTCCTTGGGGTTGACCGCCACCGCGGTGTCGCCCAGCATGGTCTCGGGACGGGTGGTGGCGACGACGACGCCCTCGCCGCCCCCCGCGCCGGGGTAGCGGATGTACCACAGCATGCCGTCCGTCTCCTCGTGGCGCACCTCGAGGTCGGAGAGGGCGGTCCGGCAGCGCGGACACCACGTGACCATACGAAGGTCCCGGTACAGCAGGCCGTCCTCCCAATATCGCACGAACGCCTCCACCACCGCCCGCGAGAGCACATCGTCCAAGGTGAAGCGGAGCCGCGTCCAGTCGCAGCTGCAGCCGAGCCTCTTGAGCTGGTTGACGATGGTGTCGCCGTATTGCCCCTTCCAGGCCCAGGCGCGGCGAAGGAACTCCTCCCGGCCGAGGTCGCGGCGGCTCAGCCCCTCCCTGGCGAGCTCGCGCTCGATGACGGTGTGGGTCGCGATGGACGCGTGGTCCGTCCCCGGCAGCCACAGCGTATCGTACCCGGCCATCCGGCGTTGGCGCACGACGACGTCCTGGATGGTGTTGTTGAGCGCGTGGCCCATGTGGAGCGAGCCCGTTACGTTGGGGGGCGGGATGACTACCGAAAAAACGCCCTTCTCCGACGCGGGTTTCTCGGGCGGCGTGAATACGCCCGCCTCCTCCCACTCGCGGTACCATCGCTCCTCGAGCTCCGAGGCTTCGTATCGGGGGACGAGTTTCTTGGGCACAACTTTCACCTCGTTCAATACGGCGCCGTTAATCGTCGGAGTTAGACCGGGCCGGTAACGGCGCTAACCTGAAAAAATAATAAGAAGGCCGGCTCTTGGGCCGGCCCGCTGGAGCGTAACGAACGAACGTCACCAAGGGCGGGCCGGTGCCCCCCTTACAACTACGACTACCGCTACTTTTATTATTTCCACCTTTGCTCTCGGCCCTTCTTTTCCCAGATTATATATAAAAAATAGAAAAAGTCAAGGGCGATAATCTACGTCGGCGGACGCGGACTCAGTTGACGTAGCCCAACGCCCGCAGCGACTTCTCGAGCCGGGGCGGAACGAAACCGAGCGAGGGGATGAGCGCCCGCGCTTGGGCTTCGGCCTTTAAACGGTCGGCCGTATCCCGGCGCTCCGCCAGCAGCTCGTCGACGCCGGCCGGCTCGCCTACCAAGTTATCCAGCTGAAGCGGGTCGGCCTCCCTTTTATAAAAGAACTCCCGTCCCGTATTGTCGTCTTTAAGGTAATAATAACCGCCCGCCACCAGCGCGTCCATCTCGATGCTCCGCTGCGGCGGCTCGAGCTCCGGTACGTGGAAATCCTGTATCCCCTCCAGAAGTAGGTCGCGCCGCGGAACCGCTTCCTCGCCGGCGAAGTACGGTTTCAGGTCCAAACCTTCCCACTCCGCCGGGATCTTCCCGCCCACGAGCGATACCAGCGTCGGCGCGACGTCCGTCAGCGTCACCGCTCCCTCGACCACCGCGCCCGGGTAGCCCGGCGCCTTGAACATCAGCGGGATCTCGGCCACCTCGCGGTGCAGGCCGGCGCCGTGGAGCCACCGGCCGTGCTCCAGGAACTCCTCGCCGTGGTCCGCCAATATTATTATTATCGGTTCCGGCTCCTCGGCGAAGGCGGGAATAACGTTCTCCAGCACGTCTTGGATAACGACGTCCATCCGGCGGATCTCCGCGTCGTACAGCGCTTTGGCCAAGGCGATCTCGTCGTCGTCGTAATCGGGCCGGAAAAACGGGTCCTTGATAAGGTCGTGGAAGAAATACCTACCCTCGGCGAGCTCGCGCGCGCGGGCCGGGTCAACGCGGTCCAGGAAGGGTTTCAATTCCGCCATATACTCGGGCCGCGCCGGATTGGGGGTATGGGGCTCCCAATAATGCACGTACACGAAGCGCGCGGGCCCCCGCGTATAACGCATCCAGAGCTCGAGCCTGCGGTTCAAGGCCATGCCGTCGCGAGTAGGCCGCCACAGCGCGCCGAAGACGCGCGGCGATACGTCGTGCTTCGTCAGAATACGCGCCGCGGCCGTGGGCGGCCCCGCCGCTTCCAAGATGCTCCCGCCGCAGGCGTTGTCCATTACGTCGAAACCGTCGCCCATCCCGGCCATGCGGTTTATGTTGGGGTTCGCCGATACCGCCAACGTGCGGTATCCCTTCCCCCGCAGGTACGCCGTGAGCGTCAACGCCTCCTCGGGCAACCCGGTAAAACGCGCCGTAACGCCGTGGGTACTCGGGAGGGTAGAGGTTAGGGCCGTCGCGATCGCGGGTTTGGTCCACGACGAGACGGTGTACGCCTCCCGAAAAAGGACGCTCTCGCCGGCGAAGGCCTCGAGCGTAGGCGCCAGGCGACGCGTCGCGCCGTACGACTCGAGGCGGTCCGCCCGGAACGCGTCCATTACCAAGAAGAATATGTCCGGTTTGTGGGGCCGGGGCTTTTGCGCCCGCCAAAGGCCGCCGAGTTCGACCGCTACGAACGGGAGGAGCAGCGCCAGCGCGAACAGGCGTAAGGCGACGACGGCGGCCGACGACTTCGCCCCCGCGGCCCGGGGCGCCTTTTGCAGGAGCCGGTATATCCCGGCGGAGAGGCCGACCCAGGCCGCCGCGGCGCCTACGAATACCGCCGCGATAATCAGCCGCGTCGTAACGCCCCCGCGGTGCAATGCCGGATGGTCCACCGTGGCCCAGAAGCGCGCCGCACCGGCGCCGCCCAGCGCGGCTAAAACCGCGAAGAGCGCCGGCGACGCCAACCGAACCGGGCCCCGCCGCGACGCCCACCAAAAATACGCCGTAGCGGCCACCGCGAAAATCGCGGCGGCTAAAAACGCTACCCACAACGCCTCGACGCCCAACAATATCTGGAAAAAATAACGCGGCGGCCCCCAAAACCGGCCGTCGCCCAGCGCCGCGCCCAACACGTACTCGCCGGCCGCGGCCAGCACGCCCGCGACGCAACTCACGGCCGCGACCTCGCCCACGAACCGGCCGTAATCCTTTAACCTTCCCGGCGCCACGTCACCCGTCCTTCGAGACGCTTCTCGTTAAACCCGCGACGTTATGGATACCAATAACCCCAGCATACGGGGCCCATCTCCGTTATGTCCTTTACGGCGTCGACTTCGAAAACCACGCCCATCATCGCCGGGTCCACCTCGTAATCCTCGACCTCGAGCTTCTTGTATTTCGTACCCTTGAGGTACCCCACGACGATGCGCACGTTGTGATTGACGAACGCCGAGTGGCCGCCGCACTTCCCCCACGCCTCCTCGGTCAGGTAGTCGTAGATCTTCAACTTGCAAACCTTGAGGGCCTGGGCGCAGCCGCTCACCCGTTTCGCGACCACCGGTTCTTGCTTTTTGTCGAACTCGTTCCAGGTGGCGATGTCGTTCGGGTCCATCGTCTCCTCGAGCGTAATGTACGGGACGCTGAAGCTGGCGTTGGGCGTGACGAAGGATATGACGGCGACGACGTGGTTCTCTTCGTCGACCACGCGGACACCCGGCCAACCGGTGGAAGGGTTGTACTGCCCCGAATACTTGCGCCAGGCGAACGCCGAAGGGACGGCCAGCGCCGCAACCAACGAGAGAACCGTCAACGTTCTGGGAACCATTTCGTACATCCTCCTCTCGGCCGAAATCCTGTCAGAATATAACATAAACCGACGCAGCCGCCAATCGATTTGCCGCGGCGCCCGCCGCCGGGCCCTCGCCTCGTCGCAAAACGCGTGAATTATACCCGCGGCGGGGATTTAAAACTTGACATCAGCACCCGCGCGTGGTAATTTCGAACCCGTTTCCCGTCTTTCTTTTATCTTCCCATAGGAGGTTTCATAATATGCGTAAGGCAATAGTGGTCGCGGCCGCGGTCGCCGTAGCGTTGGCGATTTTCGGTTGCGCCAAGAAGGCCGAGGAGCCGACGGCCGAGACCGCGGCACCGGCCATGACCGTAGACGACGCGAAGGGGCGGCTAGCGGCCGTCCTGGAGGAAGTTGAGAACTTGCGCGCCGGCGCGGAGAAACCTACCGCCGAACTGGCGCAAGCCTTCAACGACAACGTCGCCAAACTCGAGGGTCTCCACACCGAGCTGACGGAGATAGAGGCTCCCGAGGCGGACGCTCCGGCGTACGCTGAAGCGACCGCCAAAGTCGAGGCCGCGGCGGCGGGCGTCGAAGGGCTGGCCAAAATAACCGAAGCGGCGATGGCCAAAGAGCCGACGATGACCAAAGAAGAGCTGGAAGCGCTCAGCAACAACGCCAAGGCCAAATTCCTCGAGGCGTGCGAGTACGCCGCGCCGGAAATAGCCGCCAAGCTTACGGGGCCCCCGGCGGAAGAAAAAACCGAATAACGACCGGCTTAATAACCGCTACTCGGAAGGGCGGCCCTCGGGCCGCCTTTCGCACGCCACGTCGTTGTCGGTCTCCTGTTGCGCCTTTTCGGCGGTTGTGTTATAAATCCAGAAGCGGTGCGAGTACTTTTCGTATATAAAGACGTAACGCTCACCGAGCCGCTGGGGGTCCTCTACCTGGCCGCGACGCTCCGGCGCGCGGGCCACGAGGCGGCGCTGGCCCTCGCCGACCGCCGCTCCTTCGCCCGCGACGTCGAGTCGTTCCGGCCCGACGTCCTCGCCTATTCCGTCACCACCGGCTACCACCAATATTACCTCCGTTTGAACCGCGAGCTCCGCGCGGCGCTTAAAAAACCCGTCGTCAGCGTCTTCGGCGGTGCGCACGCCACCTTCTTCCCGGAATTCGTGGAGGAGGAGGGCGTGGACGTCGTGTGCCGCGGCGAGGGCGAAGAGGCCGTAGTCGAGCTGGTGGACCGGCTGGCCCGCGGCGACGACTACCGCCACATACCCAACCTGTGGGCCAAAGAAAACGGCACCGTTCACCGCAACGACGTCCGGCCCCTCGTCGCCGACCTCGACGCGCTTCCCTTCCCGGCGCGCGACATCCTCTACGACTACGACAAGTACATGCGCAGCGTCACGATGAAGCACTTCTTCCCCATGCGCGGCTGCCCGTACCTGTGCACCTACTGCTTCAATCATAAATACAACCAGCTCTACCGCGGCAAGGGCCGGGTTTTGCGGTGGCGCTCGGTGGACAACGTCCTGGCCGAAATCGAGGACGTGCGCGAACGGTACCCGCTCAAGTTCGTCCGCTTCCTCTCGGACAATTTCACCAACGGCAAAGAGTGGGTCGCGGAGTTCGCCGACAAGTACGGCCGCGCGGTCGGCCTCCCTTTTCACTGCAACGTACGGGCCAACATGGTGGACGAAAAGGTGGCGCGGGACCTCGCCCGGGCGGGCTGCGTCTCGGTATTGCTCGGCATCGAGACCGGCGACGACGCCGTCCGCAACGAGCTCTTAAAGCGAAACATGTCGCGCGAGACGATCGTATCCGCGTGCCGGTACTTGCGCGAGAACGGCGTCAACGTCTACGCCTCCAATATGATAGGCCTGCCGGGTGAAACCTTCCAGCAGGCCCTCGAGACGCTCCGGCTCAACCAGGAATGCCGTCCCGCCTTCGCCTGGTCCGCGCTATTCATGCCGTACCCCCGCACCGAGCTCACCGAATACGCGGTGCAGCGCGGCTACTACGACGGCGACCCTAACGCCGTCTTCCACACCTTCCACGACCACTCGGTCCTCCGCTTCGAAAGCGAAACCGAGGGAAAAATGCTGGCCAACCTCCACAAGCTCTTCGGCGTAATGGTGGAGTGGCCTTTCCTCGCGCGCCTCGCCCGGCCGCTGTGCAAATTGCCGTCCAACCCCCTCTACAAGTTGATATTCACGCTGTGGTACGGCTACACCAACCGCCGCCGGATATTCCCGTATCCCTTAGGCGTCGACGGCTTCGTCGCCGGCGTGAAGCGGTTCTTGCGGAAGGATAAGGCGTAAGGATATCTCCTTCGGCCGGTATTAAACGAATACGGCGATAGGATTAATAATAATATAGTTATTAAACGATAAAAGAATAACCGCTCCGCCGGTACCGGTTTAAGAATTGAAAAAGCCCATTCCTCCGGTCGTATACGCCCTCCTCCTGGCCGCCGTCGCCGCCGCGGCCGGCGTCTTCCTCTTCTCCCAAATAAACGGGCCGCTCGTCGCCGACGAACCGCAACAAGTCGACATCGCCTCCTCGTTGGCCGGCACCGCCCGGCCCATGGCCTTCTCGGGCTCGACGTGGAAGGCGGTCCTGTGCCATCCCCTGCTTTACCATTCGCTGGTTGCGGTGCCCGTGGGGCTGGCGGGGAAAGCGCCTTGGGCCGGTCGCCTCGCCGGCCTCGCGTGTTTCTACGCTACGGGCGCGATACTCTGGCTCGTGGCGCACCGCGTCACCGGCGAACGACGGGGGCCGTTCCTGGCCGTTCTGTTGTACGCCCTTCACCCGCTGGCCGTCCAATCGGCGTTATCGGTTGATACGGACACGGCCCTTATGCCGCTTGTCGGCATGGTTTTAATTTGGTACCTCTCGCGGCGGGACTTCGACCTCGGCCGCGGCGGATGGCTGGGGCTCGGTTTGCTCGTCGGCGTAGCTTTGACGGCGAAGTTCACGACGCCGCCGGTGTTGGCCGCCGCCCTCGGCATCTACTACGTCGCGGCGCGAAGGCCGCGTCAGTTGGCTTACCTGGCCGCGGCCTTGGGGATAAGCGTGATTTTATTCGCCGTCTACTTCGTACCGTACGCCACGATAAAAGGGCTGCCGCTGCTCGAGCCTTTCAAGCACTCCCTCGGCCGCGTCGCGGCGCCGGGCGGCGCGTTCTGGGGCGTCGTAGTTAAACGGAGTTTAAGACTCGTCCTTTGGCTCGGCCTGCCGTTCCTGATTACTTTCTTCGTCGCCTCGCTGGGCGAGGTCCGGCGGCGGTTCGCGCGCGTTAACCCGGCCGTAGCGTACGCCGCCGTAGCCGCGCTCGCCCTCCTACTCTTCTACCTGCTCGTGGGGGGCGACGCTTACGGGTTCGTCAAATACCACGCGCCGCTGGTACCGTTGGCCGCGCTGGTACTCGGCGCCACTTTCGGGCCCGCCTTCGCGGGGGAGTCGAAACGAACGGTCCTGTTCTTGGGAGCGCTGGCTTTCATATATTACCTCCTCGTCGTCCGCGACCCCCTGTATTGGCCGTACGTCGCGCGCGAAGCGAAGGAGGTACTCCTCGCGCCGCCGGGGGACGTCAACAAAGCCCTCGCGCTCACCGGCGCCTTCATAATCCTGCCCCTGGTCGCCTTCGTCGTTATGACGCGGCGAGGCGGGAGGGTGATGTCGTTCGTAATTTTGGCCGCCGCCGCCGGCCCGGCCCTCGACGTCCGGCACGCCCGGGCCGACTACGAACGTCGCTTCAACTACGGCGAGCGCGGCCTGACCGAGGCCGCGTCGGCGCTGCGGGCCGTTCCCGAATATATGAAGTTAGTGGTGCCGGTCGACGTCGCCTTCGCCGAGCGGTACCGCCACCCGCACGTCGCGGTCGAGGACCTCCTCGGCGACGACGAGGCTTTCCGCCTGTGGGTGCGCGACCGGTACACCGGCGCGGTCGTACTTCGGGACGCGTACTTTATACACGACGGGTATAAAGAAGCGCTGGAAAACCCGCGAGTGATAACGGTCCTCGAGAACATGTACGACATAGGCCGCTACGGCTCGTTTACGGTCGCGCTGCGGAAAAGGGAGCTATGGCCCGAGGAGCCATAAGAACGCGGAACCCGCGGGAGGTGTTACCGTGAAAATTCGCGTACGTTTCGTTTTCGCGTTAACCGTCGCGGCCGCAGCTGTCGGCCTGGCCTACGAAGGCCCCGGCGAGGCGAGTAACGTGGAAACGGAAGCGGAATTCCCGGAAATCCACTGGAACGAGATGCGAACGAGGATGGAGACCGGCGGCGCAGCCGCCGTGGCCGACTTCGTGGCCGCCTTCAACGACGAGGAACGCCGTAAGCTTTACTCGTTCGCCCAGCGGGCTTTCTACGGCCGGGAATGGGAGGGTAAGAGCTTCGACGGCTACGTCGAGGTCTCCAACGCCGGCATAGCCGAGGGCCTCCGCCAGGCCGAAGCCGCGCCTTCCGCCGAGTATTCGGCCAAGCTCGTCGACTTCGCCAATGTCCTGTCGTACAACCTTTCGGCCGGCCTGGCGGAGTGTTGGCCCGGCGATACGCTGCCCCGGGAGAAGCGCCACTTCGAAGCGGGCCTCAAGGCCGCCGAAGACTGCATCCGCTGGCGAGAAGAGCTCGGAAAAGGGCCGGGCCCTTTCGCTATGGCGTATTGGGCCAAAGGGATGCATCTACTATCGCTCGGCGACGTCGACGGCGCTTTGGAAAATTTCAGGAAATCCTTCGACTATTACGTCGAGGTCGCGAAGGAGGAGGGCGCGGCGACGGAGGTATCGGCGGAAGCGGGGTTCGGCCTCATACTGGCCGACGGCTACGTAGGGCTCGCCGAGTGGGTGAGGGGCGACGGGGAAGGTAAAGGCCGGTACGAAAAGGCCGTCGCCTCCTTCCGCGAAGGAGCCGAGAAGTACGCGGACAAGAAAGACGATTTCCAATTCGGCGTCGACCAACTGGAATGGGTAAAAAAGAAATTCATCAAATAAACTTTCTAATCGTAACGAGCGGGGGAAAGGAGCCTTTATGCACGGAATATGCCACATAGAGATCCCGACGACCGACTTCGCCAAATCCAAGGCGTTCTACGAGAAGGTCTTCGGGTGGAAGGTCGAGGTCGACCCGAAGACGGATTACGCCATGTGGACGCCCGACGACGGCCCCGGCGGCGGTTTCAACCTCGTCAAAGAGCCGTGCAAGTGCGGCGAGGCGGGCTGCCTGGTCTACGTCTTCGTCGCCTCCGTAGATGAAAAGGCGAAGGAAGTCGAGGCCGCCGGCGGCAAGATAACGACGCCTAAAACGGCCGTAGGCGAAATGGGTTGGTATACGATATTCGAAGACCCGGCCGGCGGCGTCGTGGGCTTGTGGGAGTCGGCCAAGAAGGCTTAAGACCCGACGCGTATCAACGGGCGATTAACGCTTGAACCCCACCGGTAGAAATAGGCGGATATTTTTTTTCGCCGGCGTCGCGGCGGTATGCCTGGCCGCGGCCGCAACCGAAGCCTCCTTCGGCGACATCACGCAGGACGACGCGTACATCTCTTTTCGTTACGCGGAGAACCTCGTCGCCGGCAACGGCCTGGTCTACAACGTCGGCGAACGCGTCGAAGGTTACACGAACTTCTTGTGGACGCTGTTGGTCGCGGCCGCGGTAAAGGCGGGGATAGCGGCGCCCGCCGCGGGCCGATGGTTCGGCGTCGCCGCCAGCCTGGGGGCCATCGTACTAACGGCCTTTCTGGGCCGCCGTTACGCGGGCGAATATATGGGCGTAGTCGCCGCGGCCATGCTCGCGGCCAACGGCGACTTTCTGCTGGAGGCCGCCCAGGGGTTGGAGACCTCCCTCTTCGTCCTCCTCGTAACCGCCGCCGCCTGGCGCGCGAGCGAAGAATATGTCGACGCCGCCAGGAAGCCGTTGTCCGCCGCCTTGATTATCTTGACCTTCCTCACGCGGCCGGACGGCGCCCTCGTCTTCATCGCCGCGCTGCCGTTCTACGTCGCGACGGCGCGCGCCAACCCGCGCCGCTTCGCCCTCTGGCTCGGCGCCATCGTCGTCGCCGCGACCGCGTACGAAGGTTGGCGCCTCGCCTACTACGGTGCCTTCCTGCCCAATACTTTTTACGCCAAAGTAGGGGCCCGGGGGACGGAATTCATATACGGCCTTAAGTACACGGCGGGCTTCCTGTTGAAATTTTCGCCTTTCTTCCTGCTCCTCCCGCTTGCCGCGAAACCGCGCAAGGTCTTCTATCTGTGGGGCACCCTCTTCGCGGTCCTCGTGGTATACGTAATCGCCGTCGGCGGCGATATGAAACCCTCGGTGCGCTTCTATCAGCCGATTATCCCTCTCGCGCTCGTCGCCGTCGCCGCGACCCTGTACGACGTCGTCACGTCGCTCGGCCGGTTACGCCGGTGGGTGCTGGCGACGTTGGCCGTGGCGCTGGTCGCGACCAGCCTATTACAATTCATCCCCGGCTTCTTCTACGCCCGCCAGTACCGCCAACCCCACGAACTACACGTCGTCGCCGGGAAATGGCTCGCCGAGAACGCGCCGCCCGGGGCTACGCTGGCGACGACCGCGGCCGGCATCATCCCGTATTACAGCGGCCTCTACACCGTCGACATGCTGGGCCTAACCGACCCGTACGTCGCGCGCCGGGGTAAAAGGACCTTCGCCTTCCCGGGACACAATCTCTCCGCGACCGATTACGTCCTGGACCAAGAACCTTACTACGTCCTCATCTACGGCCTCGTATTCTCCCCCGGCCCGGTCTCCATCGACGACGTAGTTAAAAGTACGCAGTGGCCCGCCGAGCGCGAGATGGCGACGTCGCCGCGGCTCCGCCGCGAATACGTCCTGTCGCAAGCCGAAATCCTGCCCGGCGTTTATTTCGTATACTTCGTACGCGCGGAACCCGCCGACAGTTAGCCCGGAACGACGCCAGCCCAGGCCGGCGAGAAAACCGCCGTGACTAGACGGGTGCGCTATTACGTAAAGATAAATTTCGCGCCCCGTTAACGACTCGCGCTCCGCGACGAGCGTACATGCGGGTCGGCCCACTCGGGTCGGCCCGCGTTAAACTATCTCCCGACTTTACGGGTCGAAAGGAACGCACGGCCGACGCAACCGCACCCGGCATCGCCAACCCGGGCGAAGAAGACACCGCGCTCACGCCGTACCGCGCGACCCGGGCGCTGGCGTATCGCGTCGTCGCCGCCGAGCTTTGGTTCGACCGTTTCAGCTCGCGCGGCCGCGGCGGCGACCCCACCGTCCGCGCCAACGCCAAAGTAACGGTCAACCTCCGCACCCTGGACGTACAAACCGGCGAGGTCCTGTAGTCCGGCGCCGCGACCGGGACCGTGCGCAAGACCGTCGAGATTGCGCGACTGCTGGGTTGGTCCGGAATAGACGACTGGGAGGATTGGGACGAGGGGCCTTTCCGGTGGCGTTGGGATTGGGATTGGGGTAATGGCCCGCCCACGGAAGCGGAGCCGGCCGAAGACGCACCGGCGGACGAGGCCGAGGAAGAGTTCGCCGCGGCCGAGGAACCGGCGGGAACGGACGAGACGTCCTCCTCCGCGCCGTAACGGGTTCCAAAAACCGTTAAAAAAGCCGGCCCGAGGGCCGGCTTTCTTTCGCCGCGAAGACGATGCGGCGGACAACCGGAGCGTCTTTCCGGACGCTACGTCGGTAAATTGTACGAAGCGAGTTCCGTGGTAATGGGGTCCTCGCCCAAGGACCACCAACCGTGGTTCTTGGCGCCTATGCCGCCCAGGTTGGAAGGCCACCAAAAGGTAAAGCTCGTCCCGACCCCGGTGTAGTCGATCTTGAAGCAATTGAACGAACCCGCGGGGACCGAAACCTTCTCCGGCCCCGAAACGTTCGCGGTCAAGCCCAGGCCGGCGTCCCAGGTATCGCCCGACTTCAACGGGAACTTGAGTAAGGTCGTGAATTGACTCTTCTCGGGGTCTAAGTATAACCGGACGTCGTTATCGGTTGCTTTAAGATAGTAAAGGTTGAACAGCTCCCAACCGCTCTCGCCCTGGACGTACTCGTAGAACTTTTGCGTTTCGCCTGCGGTGGGGTGATTAAAAACGCCGGATATCGTGTACTTCGCGGCCGTTTCACCCTTATAGTTGTAAATCCATTCGGCGCCGTTCATATGGGGATACGCAAACGCCGGCGTCGTGGGGGCGGTGGGCTCGTCGTCGTCTCCGCACGATACCAACAACGGGGCACTCGCCGCCAGCAAAACCGCCGCGATTGCGATCACGTAACGCCCTGCTAATAACCGCTTAACCATACGACTAGCTCCTCTCTGG
Source organism: bacterium (assembly GCA_035529855.1). Taxonomy (NCBI): domain Bacteria; species bacterium. The sequence continues at coordinate 11,706 of DATKVX010000025.1, read as the reverse complement.
CGCGGACCGCGCCTGCGTCCGATTATGGACGTTAGCAGTTAATTCCCCCTGCCCTGAGAAAAGCGCCACAAACGTCTCGGCAAAGGTAAACATAACCGATAAGCCGGCTGGTTGCAACAATTATTTTACCTTCGCCGAAAACGCCCGGGCCCCGCTACGACGCTTCGCTCGCCGTGAACATCCCGTCGGGAAATCGCGGTAAACGCCGGCCTTGACGGCCGGCGGTTTTTTATTAAAACTAAACCGTTGCTTCCCGACCCCGGCCTCGCGCCGACGTTAAGTCGGTAAATTGTACCAGCCTAGCTCGAGCACGATCGGTTCTCCGCCCAGGGCCCACCAGCCGGCGTTCCTGGCGCCCCACCCGCCCGCGCCGGACGCCCACCAGACGGTGAAGGTGCCCGGGCCGCCGGTATAGGCCACCCGGGCGCAATTGAACGTGCCGGCGCTGACCGTAACCTTCTCGACGGCGACGAACGTCGCCCTCAGCCCCAGGCCCGCGTCCCAGCTTCCGCCCTGCGTCAGCGGGAACTTGAGCAGCACTATGAACTGGTTCGCCTCGGCGTCGGCGTATATCTTTACGTCGTCCGCGCCCACCTTGAGGTAGTAGACGAACGACTCCTCCCAACCGCTCCGGCCGCGGACGTACTCGTACAACTTCTGCGTCTCGCCGCCCGCGGGGTGGTCGTAGGTCCCGGCGATAACGTACCGCGCGAACTCCATGCTCTCGTAGCCGTAAATCCACTCCCCGCCGTCGGGATGGCGGTAGTTGAACGGCAGCGTGGGGCCGGTGGGGCCCTCGTCGTCGCCGCAGGAAAATAGGAACGGGACCGCGGCCGCCGCCAACGCGACGCCCGCAATTACGGGATTACTTTTCTGTATAAACCGACGCAACATTCGAGTACTCGCACCCGTACCGAAGTAGCGCAACGACGCTACGTACGGCCGCGTAATGAATATAACCGATAACACCCTCTCCCGCAACGGTTTTTGACGCTGACACGCCCCGGCCTAATATGTTATATAATCCTAAGTGAGTTACGAGCGCTCGCCACCCTATTTCGACCTCTTCGGCGCCAAGGACGACGCCGACTTCCCGGCCGAGCTGGCCGCGCGGCGCGGCCGTCCCTCCCGCCGGGCCATCGAACCCGCGAGACGCGACCGGATCGTGGAGCTTAGAACCAACATCTACCACGACTTCAACGACCTCCATTTCACCGAGAAGCTCAACGAGGTGGAGGGCATAGCCGTGGGCCGGGAAACCGTCCGCGCCCTCTTACGGGCCCACGGCATACCGCCGAAGCAGGCACGCCGAAGACCTCGCCACCGCAGCCGTCGTCAACCTTGGCCCGCCGAAGGCGCGCCCCTCCAGGCCGGCGACGGCCGGGCCGTATTCATCTTCAAATAAAAAAGGCGCCGCGGCCGGCGCCTTGAGCCTATAGCCTCCTCGGGCCGCGGCCGGTATAATATCTAAATCCCATTAATTTCTGCAACCGAGAATAACGTGCCGCCAACTTGCGTAGCAGGTACGCGGGTTTTTTATAATATGCCGCCCAATACAAGAACAACAGCTCGAAGGCGCTCGACTCCACCCACCCCACGTCCTTGGTATACCCGGCGACGGCCGCGGCCCCGGTTTTCTTCAAAAAATCCTTGAGCTGTTCGTCAACCGCTTTCAGCGTCTTACAACTCCCGAAGTAAACGAGCTTTTTCTTAAACGCGCCGTGAGCGAGGTCCGCTATCTCCGGCAACGTTATCACCTCGTGCGGCGATATCTTTAGTTTGCCGCGCGCGCCGTGGAAAGACAGATATACGATCTGGTAGTCGCGGTAATATTTTTTCTGTTGGAGGTAGTACGCAAGCTCGGCCTTGGTCCCGCACCGGCGGTAGATGAATTTAATCTCGCCGCGCCGCTGCAGGATCTGGAGTAGCGGCTTCACCGACTCCTCGCTGCGGATGTCGGCGGACCACTCGCCCTCCAGGCAGATTATCCTGTCGAGGGTGCGGAATTTCTTGCGTGCTCTCTTCGTGCACTTCCTCATAAAATAATACCGGCGCGCCGGCGGTTTTTTATTTCCCGGCTTATTTTTTACCTTTTACGGAACGAAAGCGAGCCGCAGGAACCGCACAACGGCGACCTTTTATACCAAACCGGCCTTTTATAGAAATGTATAAAACCCGCCCGAGAAATTATACAGATTGCGAGATTTGTATAATTTCGCCCTCGCGCGCTATTCGCCCTTAATAATATCTAACACCCCGGCGCATCATCGTTAAAAGGCTGCGGTCCATTTCTCACCGAGATTTGAGTTCTCCGACGGTGAACACCGCCCGGAACTCCAGCCCCGCCTCCTCGACCGCTTCCCGGGCGCCCTCGCCGCGGTCCACCAGCAGCACGACGGCCAGCGGCTCGATGCCGGCGGCTCGAGCCGCGGCCGCGGCCTTGAGCGCCGACGCCCCCGTCGTCGCCGTGTCCTCGACGACGACGCACCGCTTCACGGGGTCGACGTAGCCCTCGAGCTGGCGGCCGGCGCCGTGGCCCTTCGGCTCTTTGCGGCAGTAGACCGGGAAGAGCTCGTACCCGGCGGCCGCCGCCGCCATCGCCGCGGCCGTGATTATGGGGTCCGCCCCCAGCGTCATGCCGGTTATGCCGAGCGGCTCGCCGCCCTCCTCGAGCAGGTCGCGTATCGTATCTAAAAAAAGCACGCCGGTCAGGACCGCGCCGCGGGGGTGAATCGTTACGCGCCGGCCGTCTATGTAATATTTGCTCTTCTTGCCCGACGCCAGCGTGAAGTCGCCCTCGGCGTACGCGACTTCGCGGATGAGCGCGAGCATCTCCGCGCGCGCCTCGGCTAGGGGGATATCGAATACGTTACCCATATCTCAAAGGGCGTCGTAGCCGCCGTCCTCCTCGAAGGGCAGGGGTTCGATTTCGGGGAGGTCGCGGGGCGCCTTCTTCCCCAGGTGCTCGTACGCCCGGCGCGTCGCGACGCGGCCGCGTTGCGTCCGGCCCAGGAAGCCGATCTTGAGTAGAAACGGCTCGACGACGTCGGCCAGCGTATCCTCTTCCTCGTTGAGCGTCGCCGCCAGCGCCTTCAGGCCCACCGGCCCCCCGTCGTAGGTCTCGATTATCACTTCCAGCACGCGGCGGTCGAGGGCGTCCAACCCCTCCTCGTCGATGCCCAGTAACTTGAGCGCCTCGGCCGCGGCCTCGTCGTCCAACTCGTCGCGCCCCTTTACCTGGGCGTAGTCCCGGACGCGCCGCAGCAAGCGGTTCGCCACCCGCGGCGTACCCCGCGCCCGCCGCGCCACGGCCCCCGCGCCGCCCGCCGTCAGCGGCACGTTCAATATCTCGGCCGAGCGAAGGAGTATACACTCGAGGTCCGCCGGCGGGTAGAACTCGAGGTGATGGAACAGGCCGAAGCGGTCCCGCAGGGGCGTGGTTAGCAAACCCGCCCGCGTCGTGGCGCCGATGAGCGTAAACCGCTTCAGGTTGAACTTCACGGTCCGCGCGTCGGGGCCCTTGTCCAGGATGAAGTCTATTTTGAATTCCTCCAACGCCGGGTACAGGAACTCCTCCACCACCCGCGGGAGGCGGTGGATTTCGTCTATGAAGAGGATGTCGCGTTCGCCGAGGTTGGTCAGGATCCCCATGAGGTCGCCGGGGCGCTCCAGCGCCGGGCCGGAGGTGGCGGTGATGTGCACCTTCATCTCGTTGGCGACGACGTGGGCCAGCGTCGTCTTGCCCAGCCCGGGCGGGCTGTAGAGGAGGAGGTGGTCCAGCGGCTCGCCGCGTTCGGTCGCCGCTTCCACGGCGATTTCCAAATTTTTTAATACCTGCCGCTGGCCTACGAACTCGTCGAAGCGGCGGGGCCGCAGCGGCGCCGTGAACGTAGCGTCCTCCGGCTTCTCCTCCCGGGCGATGAGCTCGTTGCGCGAAACTTCCGCCATCACTTGGCCCTTTGGCGCGCGTAGATGAGCGCGAGCACTTCTTCAGCGGTGGTGCAATCGCGGGCGCCGTCGCCGAGGTTATCTATTAAGGCCCGTATCTCCGCGCGGCTGTAGCCGAGCTGCTCGAGTACCGCCTCCGCCTCAAGGAGCGCCCCCGCGGCGCTCGGGGGCGCGGCCTCCGCCCGCGTCCGGCACAGCGCGGCCGCCGCGACCTTGCCCTTGAGCTGGTGGATTATCTCCTCGGCGCGCTTGCGGCCCACGCCGGGCAGGAGCGTAAGGGCGGCCACGTCCTCCTCGATGATGGCCTGGGCGACGCGGGCGAACGGCAGCGTCAACGCCCGCGCCGCGGCCTTCGGCCCTATTCCCGATACCGAGATGAAGTGCTCGAAGAACTCGCGTTCGACGTCGTTGGCGAAGCCGACCATAAGGGGCGTAATGCGGGAGGGGGTCGCGACCAGGTGGTACGAGATGACGAGCGAGACCTCGTCGCCCGGGCCGACTTCCTCGAGCTGGGCCGCCACCGCGCCCGGCAGCAACACGTCGTAACCGACGCCGCCCGCCTCCACCACGACGGCGTCGCGCTTCTTCTTCAGGACGACCCCTCTCAGGTGCGAGATCATCGCTTATCGTTCGGGCGCGCGGACAGGAAGTGGGCGCACAACGCGAGCGCCAGCGCGTCCGCCTCGTGCTGCGTCGCCGGCGGCTCCTTCAAACTTAAATGCCTTATGACCATTCGCGAGACCTGGTCCTTGGAAGCGCCGCCCGCGCCCACCACCGCCTGCTTGACCCGCCGCGCCGCGTACTCGAGCACCGGCGCCCGGGCCTCCGCGCACGCCTCCAGTATCACGCCCCGCGCCTGCGCCATCTGGAGCGCCGTCTTGGGGTGCTCGGCGTGGGAGAACAGCATCTCCACCGCCACCGCCTCCGGTTTGACGGCCCCCAGGACCTCGAGGGTGTAGTTTCGGATGGCGGCCAGCCGCTCCGGGAGCGGCCACTTGGCGGGCGGCGCCGCGGTATCGCCGTACAATTTATAATACGCCCGGCCGCGACTCTCGACGCAACCGAAGCCCGAGCCCGTCAAGCCGGGGTCGATGCCCAATATCTTCATTTAGAAATTAAACCTTACGCCGCTTAAACGAGACCCGCCGGGCGGCGGGCCTGCGTCGGCGGTTAATCGTCGGCCGCCAAAGCGTCCAGCGCCGCCGCCATTATGTCCGCGATGCGGTTGACGTACCCCGCGTTCTCCAGCGCGAACGAGAAGAACGCCGCCTTCCCGCCGCCGACCGGCCGCACCATACCGTAACAAAGGCCGTCGCCCGGGCCCACGAAGAACGACGCCGCGTCCGCCGGCGGCCGGAAGCCGTCGCCCCAGTTGCCGATTATGGTCAGGTCGTTCGACAGGCCGTACTTCTCCTGCGGCAAAGAAACCCCCGGCCCGGCGATTACCTCGGCCACCTGGGTATCGGCCTGGTACGACGTTATCCCCAACACCTCCCGGCAAAACGGCGTCCGGGCCCGCGACGCGTCCGACAAGTAGTTCTGCGATATTAGCAACAGCCGGCCGCCGCCCTCGACGTACGACGCCATCGCGCGTTCGTCCGCCGCCGAGATGACCACCGGCCGGGCGTCCAGGCCGTTGAACCAGATGACGAGCGGATACGCGGCCAGCTCCGCCGCGGACGGGCCGTCGCGGCCGGCGCGTACGACGTACGCGTCGAACGGGACGCCCAACCGCTGGAGCGCGTCGCGGTACTTGGCGTCGACGTCGACGCTGTACTTGTTGCCGTTGCCCGGGCCGTCGTCGTCGTCCACGAGCAACAGCTTGCGGTTAGACAAAAAGCGTTTGAAGAGCGGTTCCGGCCGCGGCGGCGTAAGCTCGAGTCGGCGGAATACGCCAACCGCCACGGTGGCCGGCTCGCGCTGGAAATACGCGCGAAACGTACCGACGTCGGCCGTAGTCGTTACGATGAAGGTGGTCGCGCCCTTCGCCCGGGCGACGCGTACGTTCTGGATGCGCCCCGCCGGCGGGACCGATAGCCCCTTGGGCGCGTCGGCGGCCACCGTGAGGACCAGCGTCCGCGGCTCAGCGCCGGCCTCGCACGTGAACGCCGCCGGCCCGTCTAACGCTACGGTCACCTCGGTGTAGACTTCGTACGCGTCGACCGAGACGGAGCGAACCGCGGCGGCGTGGGCGACCGCGGCAACGAGAATCGGCGCGATGAGCGATAGCGGAGCCGGCGTCGTCCTCACTTCACGACCGCTATCTTGCCAGTGTGCTTCTCGCCGGAGGGGAGCTCGACGACGAACATATACGTGCCGCCAGCGACCATGTCGCCCCGTTCGTTGCGGCCGTCCCATTGGAGGGGAGAACCCGAGAGTTTGACGAGCTCGCGGCCCTCCATATCGTAGATGGCCGCGCTCGAGCCGGAGGGAGCGCCGACGAACGTCAGTTGCCCTCTGCCGCTCGAGAGGTCGAACGGGTTGGGCGCGGCGTAGACCTCCGGCAGCGCGGGGGCGCCGCCCGCGACGGTTATATTCACGGACGCCTCGGAGCCCAGGCCGCCCGCCTCCTCGACGACGATGCGGTACGCGCCCGATTCGTCCGCCGGGACGCGCCACATCACCATACCGTCGGTCTCGCGGCCGTATTCGCCGATCTTGGTGCGGTGGCCGTCCCACTTCAACCAGACGTCCACGGGGTTGGTGGTGAAGTTGCGCCACGTGATGCGAACCACCTGGCCCGGCTTGACCTGGGTATCGTCCGCCGGGTTGGTGATGGTGAGCTCGCCGATGGCCCACGTCGCCGCGGCCGCGCCGAGCAACGCGCCGACCACTAAACCGTATTTCGCGAAGGATTTCATATCCGTATATCCCTCCCGGGCGTGTATCGGGAAGCCGGCGGGTTTTATTTCATCTTACAAAAATATAACATAGCCGCGGCCTAAGCGGCAAGCAAAAGCCGCGTACGCTCCTATCTAAATTTAAACGAAATAGGTCAAAAAACGGGCCGGCACGTAGGCCGGCCTATAATAAACGGTAACCCCGCTCGCCGTCAGAACTGCATCCCCACGGTTATGCGGTGGGTGGCGCCGAAAAGGCCCATATCGGCGTAGGCGTAGTCGGCCAGGAGGCCCAGGTTGGCGGCGGGCGAATATTTGAAGCCCAGGCCGCCGGTCAGGCCGTCCTCGTCGTAGTTGGCCTTGTAGCCGGCGCGGGCGGCGATGGTCTTCATAAACCAGTACTCCAGGCCGGTGTTGACCATAACGTCGTCGCGGTCGTTGAACTTGACGCCGTCTACCGCCACCATAAGTTCGTTGGTCTCGCCGCCGAAGGGCAACGTATACGCCACGCCGCCCCGTACCGCGAGCGGCAGCGGGTCGCCCTCGTCGATGAATTTCATCTCGCCGCCGATGTTGGAGGCCGAGACGCCGGCCGCCAGCCCGGGCAGCGGCAAGTCCGCCACCGCGCCCAGGGACCCGGCGAACGCGGAGGCGCTCTCGTCTTCGATGGTGGAGGATATGTACTCCGCCGCGGCGCCCACCGCGAGGAAGTTGAAGAAGCGGCGCCCGTACCCGAGCGACAGCGCCATATCGCTGGCGCTGAAGTCGCCGGTGTAGTTACCCTGCTCGTCGCGGCCGGTGAGCTTGCCCATGCCCACCCGGCCCGCCGAGAAACCGACCGTACCCAGGTTGAAGAGCGGATACGAAAGGCCCAGGTACTCGTAGCGGACGTCCTCGAGCCACTCGTTGTGGGTGAAGGACACCGCGCGACGGCTATCCACCGCGAGGCCGGCCGGGTTCCAATACAACGCCTCCGGGCCTTCGGCCGCCGCCGCCTGAGCTTCGCCCATGCCGACCGCCCGGGCGCCGACGCCTATTTTCAGAAACGCCGCGGCCGACGAGCCCGCCTCCGCCGCCCCGGCCGCGCACGCCGCCGCCAACGCCGTCACCAAAAAGGGTATTAATCTCTTCATCTCGTTCCTCCGGAAGAGCCGGGCGCGTCCCGGCCTGCTAACCCAAACCTCGCCAAACCCGACGCGCCGCCAAACTCACCAGCGATAAAATCAGAACCGCGCCCAACCCGTTCTCTACGGCGAGCGCGAGCTGCGCCCAAAAAGTCTTCGCCAAAAAAACCGCCGTCCCGGGAAATAACCCCTCGAACCCGATTACGAAATAGCTCAAGTAAGATACCACCGCGTACGACGAGAACGCCCGCTGGCCCAAGAATTGCACCGCCAGGACGTCGAGGACGAAATACAGCACCGAGAACCAGAACGCGACGTTAAACGTCACCCACCCCAACCGCAGCACGCTCGTCCCGTACCGGCTCGTGAACCGCCAGAGGCCGAACGCCCAACTGCGCGCCAGCGCGCCCACGTCCCGGTAGTCGCGGAATAGCAGGCGGAAGTCGCGCCGCGTAAGCTCGAGCCGCGCGCGGTAGAAGGCGTCCGCCTCCGCGAACCGTCCCCCCTGGGCCAACAGGTGCTCCAACCGGCCCAGGCCGTAACGCAACTCGTAACGCTCGTCGTCCCCCAAATCGCCGTGGGCGCGAACCGCAGCGCCTAAAAACTCGACCAATACTTCGCGGCCCACGCGACGGCCGCCGGCGAGCTCCCCGGCCAGCCGTTCGCACTCGCGGCGCAGCCGGCTCGAGTCGGCCTCGCGTTCGCTACGAGAGAGCACCTATATGAGCTTTCAATATTAACACCGCCGCCGGGGCGTGTCAAGGCAACGGTTCCGAATAAACCCTTGACACGGTGTTAGCAATATGCTATATATCATATAGCACAAAGAAAGGGGGTGCGGCGTCATTATATGCTAAAGGAATTGGTACTTTACCTCGGCCGGCTGGCGCGGGACCGTTTCTACGGCACGGTGGAGCTTAAATTCGAGGCCGGTCGCGTCGTCTTCGTACGCGTCAACCGGACGTTGAAACTCGAGGACCTGGCCGCCGGCGATAAAACCTAAAAGCGAGCAGGCCCGCCGGCCTACTCGGCCCGGTCCTTCCCGCCTCTTCGGCCTACGGCGCGAGCTCCAGGCTGGTCCAATCGATCCACAGGTCCGCTTCCTGCAAGTATTGGGTGCGGAGCTCGAAAATGAAGGGTTCGGTGACGTCGAAACCGATCTTGAAGGTATAGTACTTCTCCGGGTCCGGGAAATCCTTGGCGTACAAACCCTTCGACATAATCATTTTATAGTTGTCGGGGTCGGCTTTGGGGTAACCCGCTATGTCGACCCAGAAAACCGGCTCGTCGTTTTTGGGCAGGTTCGCCGCCTTCACGCGCCAGCGCGCGAGGTAAGAGCCGGGCGCGATCTCCTCGTACGGCCCCCAGGCCGCGTATTCGCCCAGCTTGGCGTCCCCCGGCTTCACGAAAAGGGACATCTGGTTCGAGGCCGCGGGGTCCGACGTCAGCTCGCCGCGGGTAACTTCGGGGCCGAGCTCCTCCGCCTCGTACGTCTTGCGCAGCGGGTTAGCGTCGGCCGGGATAGTCTTTACGATCTTGGGGGGCGGTAGGACTTCCTTTTCCCCAGGGCTTTTCTGGCAACCGGCTACCAGCGACGATATCGCGAACAAGGTTACAACCGCCGTAACGTACCGCATTTTGTACCTCCAGGTGAGGCCCACCACTCCTTAACCAACTCAGCTTACTATCTCCAACGTCGGCGCCGACGAAGCGAACACCTCGCCGACCACCGCGGCCGCGCCGCCGACCGCGGCCGCGTACGCCGCGGCTCGCTCCGGCGGCAGCGCTACGAGCAGGCCGCCCGAGGTCTGCGGGTCGGCGAGCAAGTTTAACGCGGCGTGAGATATCTCCGCCACCACGTTAATATCCGGTTCGACGAATTTCAAGTTATTAATCAAACCGCCCGGGACATAGGTGTCGGCGAATTCGAGCGCCCGGGGGAGCTGCGGCACCCGCGAGGCGAAGATCCGCACGCCGACCTCGGAAGCCCGGGCCACTTCCAGCGCGTGCCCCAACAGGCCGAAGCCGGTGATGTCGGTGGCGCAAACCGCGCCCGCGGCCGACATGGCCGCCGCCGCGGCCTTGTTGCTTTGCAGCATGCTCTCCAGCGCCGAAGCCTCCGTTTCGGGCGGGCACTCGCCTCGCTTCACCGCGGTCTGGATGACGCCGGTGCCCAGCGCCTTGGTCAGCACGAGCGCGTCGCCCGGCTTCGCGGCGGCGTTGGTTATGACTCGGTCGGGCCGCACGAAACCCAGCGCCGCCAGGCCGTAGAGGATATCCGGCGACTTGACGGTGTGGCCGCCGGCCAGCAGCACGCCCTCCGCGGCGCACGTCGCGGCGCCCCCCTTGAGGGTGGTTATCAGTACGTCGTCCGGAAGCTTGCCGTACGGAAACGCCACCACGTTCAGCGCCAGGAACGGCTCGCCGCCCATGGCGTAAATATCCGAGAGGGCGTTCGTCGCGGCGACCCGGCCGTAGTCGTACGGGTCGTCGACGATGGGCGTGAAGAAATCGACCGTCGCGATCAACGCCTGCTCGTCGCTGATTTTATACACCGCGGCGTCTTCGCCGTTCCGCGTCGCCGCCAAAAGCAGCGGGTGGTCCGGCACCGGCAACTCCGCCATTATCTCGGCCAGGGCCTCGGCCGGGACCTTGGCCGCTCAACCCGCCGCGGCGGTGCACTGCGTTAAACGCAGTTTCTCTATGGATTCCGAAGACATTTTCCAGTTATATTATCACAAACTACGCGACAAATCAAATACCCCCGTTCGCGCCCCGCGCCTTGACGGGGGGTATCCTTTTAGGGTATATTAAACATACCCGCGGCGCCGCGGTTCACTGTAATAGGGCCCGCGTTCGCGCCCAAAGGTTCCCGGCGCCCCCGGCCGCCGGCGTTACCGCAACGGCGACGCGTTCTTATGAAGGGCGACGTCTTAAAAATCAAACCGCACCATACCGCCGCGGCCCGCGCCGTCTACGACCTCCTCGCCGGCGAAATCAAGCGCGCCCCCGGGCGCTTCGTCGTCGCCGTCGGCGGCGAATCGGGCTCCGGCAAATCCGAGGCCGCCGCGGAGCTGGCCCGGCTGGCCGGCGAAGACGGCGTTAAAACCCTCGTCATCCAACAAGACGATTATTTCGTCTTGCCCCCCAAGACCAACCACCGCAAGAGGCTCGCCGATTTCGCGTGGGTGGGCCCGGGCGAGGTCCGGCTCGAGCTGCTGGACGAGCAGCTGGCCCGCGCCCGCGACGCGAACGTAACCGAGCTCGAGAAGCCGCTGTCCCTATTCGAAGAAGACGAGCTCACCGCCGAAAAAGTTTCGCTCGCCGGCGTCAAGCTCGTCGTCGTAGAAGGGACCTACGCCACGTCGCCGGCGAACGTCGACCGCCGCGTCTTCATCGACCGCGACTTCGAGGCGACGCGGGAGGCCCGGGCCGAGCGGGGCCGCGAAGGTCAGGACGACTTCCTGGAGCGCGTCCTCGCCCGCGAGCACGAGTTCATCTCCAAACTGAAGGACGGGGCCGACATCATCATAAATACCGACTACTCGGTAACGGCGGTGGCGAAATGAGGCTCGAGCGCCTGGGGATGTTCTCGGTTCACGGCTACGTCGACGCCGTGCCGCGCCTCGGCGCCACCGATACCGGCGGCCAGGTGACGTACGTCCTGGAGCTCTCGAAGGCATTAGGCCGGCTCGGCGTCGCGGTCGACCTCTACACGCGAGCTTTCGAGGGGCGCGCGCCGCTCGAGGCGGTGAGCGAGGGCGTCCGCATCGTCCGCGTCCCCTGCGGCCCGG